>CALDQI010000001.1:0-6309 GCA_937911635.1 uncultured Pseudomonadota bacterium
AAAGAAGTCCAGTCGTGGAATGTACAACTCCGAAGACACTCGTGCCCTACACTTTGGCATCGGTGACCGTGGATGTGCCAACAGTATTGAAGTTCGTTGGCCCAATGGGGAAACCTACACCTTGGATATGGATACTGTAACTGAAGAGTCGTATGTGAGGGTTGGGTATCCGGATGTGGTTGAGGGACTGTGATAAGACTTTGTCCTGAATCAATCTGACATTTTCTCGTGGATTCGAGGTGCAAATTTCCGGAAATAGATAAGAAGTTACAGTCGAATGATGCACCCCGACAACAGATACAAGTTCAGTGCAGCATCACCATGACCGATTATGGTCATATTAATTACACAGAAGTAGGTCCTACCATGAAATCATATCCCCTTCACGCCCTATGCCTTTTGTTCGCCTGTTCGAGACAACAAACGGAACAAGTCGCCGCTAAGGTTGAAGGAGAAGCTGAGCAAGCAACTGAGGTGGAATACAACCTTCCTGGTATATGGGCCGAAGCGACTTTGATAGAACACTTTACTCAAGCCATTTGTAACGAGGATATGGAAGAAGTGATGGAGAACGCTCCAAAAGCGTCGACGAAGGTTGTAAACGATACCATTCTTCTAACGTATCCCAATGCTCACTTCCGGTGTGACCAAGCTGTTCAGGGCTATGTTAAGCGGACCGACAACGGATACTCCGTTTTGATTCAACCCACTGAGATGAACCCTTTTATGGTTGCAAAATGTGATTGTGGGTATACCCTTGAAGCCAAACTCCCCAATATCAAGCCCAACGACGTGAGAGTGTTTCACAGAGGAGACAATCACGGTGGAGAAGCGATAATTCGCGAGATTACAGTTGAATCGAAGTAGTATGGACACATTAGTTTCATGAGTTCAACTCTTTTAAAGCATGATTGTCAATCAAACCCACATCGGGTTTCTTGATGGAGATACCCATCCCCAATATCAACACAGAAATTGACACTCTGGATACGAATTCCAGTTCCGATTGAAGATTACCTTCCATCGGCTCTGAATCAAAGGAAATAGTTGTTCAATGGTTTCATGACAAAACTACACAAAATTCTATTCCCAACGATGAGAATACTCGGAATCCAATGCAATAAAAACAAAAGGATCTAGGCCGAAATCGCGAAACAAAGCGAAAAAAGTTCCATAGATTATGGTTGATTGTGAATCTGTATATTCATATCCCAAATCGAATATTTATATGCTAAACTTTTTTGAACCCTTTCTTAAAAGACCACATATGAAAAGCAACGCCCAACAGATTGTTGAACAAGACAGAGATCCACTACAAAGTGAGGAGAGACTCCACCAGTTCGGTTCAAATACAGTTCGTCAAAATCAACTCCCCTCCGCACAGCCCGGCAAACAGAGTCCTGACCGATTGCCTGAGGGTGAGTTCAACCACTGGGAGGGCACTTTCCAACAAGAACAGGACCACTCTAATCATGGAGAGGTTCAACAGCGTTCAGGTTCTTTGTCCAAGTCCCAAAAGAAAAAGAAGAATGGTGGTGTTCGACTCATTTTGAAAGGGGCGCCTGTAAGTGCACCACAGGTTTCCAGTCTCTCTGAAATCCACAACTGGTTGATGGACAATCAAGCAGCACTTAGAACATGGGAAGGTAAAATTGTCGTCGAGTTTTCAGGCGTGGTTTCACAACGAGAGCAAGTGATTTGGGCTTATTATCACCCGAAGCAAAAGTTGATTTTAAAAGGTAAGTCTAATGCGGTAGTGTCAGGCTTCGATCGACATCCCAACGGTAAAAAGAAACTTCGGACCGCAACTCCTGGGTATTTTCTGGCCTATCGACCCATAATTGATCAACAAATGGCTGTCATGGATGCCGACAACAAACCCATACAAAATACTATCCAACCAGCCAATGCCAACTTCCTGATGAAAAACCTCACAATTGAAGGGTTTGTCTCTGGAGGTGTTGAAATGAACGCTCGCCAAGGTACCCTTCCAAACTCTGCTGATGCCTATAAGAATTCATTCGGAGAGGAAACAAAACATGGTGATGGAGGACTCAGTGCCTTCATGAAGAAAGCCACGTTTAAAAACAACCACTTCAGGCAAATGGGGACCAAATACTACAAAAAGGGTAACGAGAGATACAACACAGATAAAGCCAATGACCCCGAAGCATACATGCATGCAGGTTATGGAGGCATTATGGCTAGAGGGTTGTCAGGCTCAAAAATGATCAACAATCAGTTTACCGAATTGATCAATAGAAAGAGCAATAAAACAAATGAAACACCTGTGAAAGATAAAGAAACAGGTACAGTCGGTCCAGCCAATACAAAAGTAGAGTGGGAACGATTGGTTCATGGAATTTATTTAAGAGACAACAGTTCAAACAACAACATCCGTACAAACGACTTTGAAAACATTTCAGGTGCTCCCGTCAAGTTTACCAACATGGCACACAATAACAAGGTCAGAAAAAACGCATCTGACAACACTGGCGTCAATGCCTTCGTGCTTGAACACTTCAATCCAAAATCCGATCGAAAAGAACAAAACAGCAATGGGTATCGAGGACAAGGAAACAATGTGCGTATCGACAAAGCTCGTGACAACAAGAAACTAATCCAAGGGAACACCATCGGTACAAGGTTTAATAGTGACAAACGAATGGATTTATTTAAAGAAAAGGAAGTGGGAAAAGGTAAGAAGTCTAAGAAAAAGAACAAATCATCATAGGTCAATCCTTGCGGTTGAACGGTAAGAACAGTACAAACAGTAATGGTGACAGACCTATCCCTGCACAACCCGTAACTTTCGAATCAGTGTCTTCAACATCGACGCATGAACCATCTTCACAATCATCGCAGATCTCGGTAAACAGGTTCCCATCTTTACACCCCTGCGCAGTATTTCCATCACAATACTGTTCATTTTCAACACCTATACATTCAGGGTCCACACACGTATTTAGAGTGACCGAACACAATCGGTCAATGGTTGTACAATCAAACTCTTCGTACACCCCATCATTACAGGATGCCAACTGACTGGCATTTAAACACTCATGATATGTACCTTCACAATCAATGGTTTCAGAACTGGGTTCAGAACTGGGTTCAGACTCATTGTCAACCGTACCATCGCAGTCATCATCTACACCATTCTCTGGGATTTCTGGAATGGGGGGACAATCTTCACTGCAATTAAAACAGTCCTCCTCAGCTTCACAGGTAGCATTCCCGCACCATTCACCAACTCGAGTTAACCGAATCGCATCGGCGACAATATGCTGACTTGAAGGAGTGTTACTATTTCCAGTATCATAAACAGCGATGTGCTGACGTCCTCCTTCAGAAAACTCGTACGTTCCTAAAGTAGTCCAACCATTGCCTTGTGATTGATCAATCGTTGGTTCGTAAATCACCTCATCTGCAAGAATCTGATAGCCAGTCTCTTGATGAATTGCGTAGGCGGGAGTTGCATACCATTCGACCAAATACTCCCCTGCCTCTTCGAGATTCAACTGCCACCAAGCCCAGTTCGCTGGTGTGCTTTGAGTGTATGCATTCGTCCAATGCAAAGAACCATCGTAACCTGAACTCTCCGTTCTCCAGTATTGCGATGGACCAAAGAGTTGAAAGCAACTGGAACTGTCATCAATAATCCCGCCCTCTCTAGCAATCAACTCACAAGGTGGTTGATTATTACAATGTCCTGGACGTTGTGGCATTCCTGATGATGTCCCCGCAAATACTCCCAAATGATTGGCTACACTACGGTAAGTCTCATTTGGAGAATTCATATACCCATCAGTGTCCGACCACAACTGAGTAGACCCACCACCATCAATGTTCAATGCAAAATAAGAACCGAGTAACCCCATCGTCTCTGCAAGTTCAGAACCATACATACCAGAATTATTGGAGCTTCTTCCATCCACTGCAACCAAGTACAGTGTATTTTTATCTTGCGATAGTCCCACAGCCGAACGAGGATGACGTGTGCGCATATCCGTCCGATCTGGAAAGCACGTGGAGTCTGTTGGAGAGGTACAAGTATAGACCTGTCCTTCAATAACCAAACTGGGAAATCCACTAATTAACGCAATCGCTCCATCTGGTGCTGTTGGTGGGACTGTCGTCGGCTCCCAGCCACCCAGCGTGGGAAAACCCTGAGGATTTTGTTTGACCCATTTTGTGTAGGTGTATTCGGTCCAATCGTGCCCGAATGCAACCCATCCAAAATCATGGTAATACCATTCATTGCTGTAGTTACTGTGCAATCCTGTATTGATTAGTGGCCATGGAACGCCATTACCGATAGCATCACCATATACACGGGTTGGAGAACTCCTATAGAAGTCGGCATTGATTGCGACCTGCACTCCCTGGTCTTGTCCCCATGACCGCACCGTTTGACTTGAATCACCAATCGTCGTGGCATCCAAATGAATACCATTTGAGCACAAATCAATTTCAGCAACCGTTACATCAGTATTGGGAGATGAAGCCCTATAGTATTTGATGACAACACCTGGATAAAGGGTGTCCTGATCTTCCAAAGTTAAATTGACAGCCAGTGAGATTTGCACCAAGAAGTAAAGCATCGTAAAACCAAATTTCGAATGAAAGAGTGTTTGGTGAATACAGACTACAATTTTCGGTAAGGTTTAATGCCTAATGCCAATAATTCGTCACAATCAAAAACACTTCCATCTCTCAATCAAAAAATGGTACATCATCACCCATGGAACCAACCAATACTCGCCGTTCCAAGATAGTCAGAAACATTAAAGCAATTTTCATGATGGAGATCTCCATCCCCAATATCTGCACAGAAATCGGCACTCTGAATACGAACTTCAAGTTCCGATGGAAAGTTATCCTCAATCTGTTCAGAATCAAAGGATGGCGTTACTGTAAGCGTCAACGTACCATTGGCAGGTAAAAATGTATCCTCGACAATGGTTTCCAATTCTGGATCGAATACATCACCACACAACATATGAGTAAGGTCCTGTCCTCGATTGACTTTGACTACGTAGTCAGTCTGGGACTCTAAGTCGACCTCAATGATTTGTACCTCTCCTGTAGAGTGAGCCAACTCGGCAAGTGCCCTTCCTGTGATTTCCAAGGACATAGAATCATCCTCATTGTGATCGTAAAAGACAAAGTCTTCGCAACCACTTGCACCGAGCAACTCATCTTCTAGAATGAATGTCTGTTGAATCACCAGTGCAGTGTCTGTCTCCTTCTCACCACAAGCGATGAAGCCAAATAAAATGGGAATCATTGTCAGCATAAATCTCTCCTGAATAGTTGTTCAATGGTTTCATTACAAAAATCATACCAAATTATTTACACAACGATGAGAAGGCTCGAAATTGAATGCCATCAAAATAAATCCCAACAAGACGCCAAAGAAACAATTCGGTCTGTGACACAAACGCGATAGGGGTACAGTAAGCATTGTACCACGGAGGGTGGATGCGGCTCTCTGGACCAATATTGATGTTTCTTGCCCAAGTAGCCTTCACCGTAATGGTGGTGTTTGTGAAAATAGCACGGGAAGAACTCAGTACCTTCGAAGTCGCGTTGTGGCGTTCGGTGGTTGCCGTTCCAGTGTTGATGTTGATGTACCGCAACCTTTCTTGGCAAATCAGCGACAAGAAAACCATCTTCCTACGAGTAACCCTCGGCTTTGGAGCACTCTGTTCATTCTTTGGTGCCGCGAAGGGCTTATACATTGCAGATTTGTCTCTCATATCCAAGATTCAACCAATTTTGGTCGCGCTTTTGGCTCCGATTCTGATTGGAAGTTCAGAAAAGGCCTCTCCCAAACTTTGGGGACTGATGAGTCTAGCGATGGTGGGGTGTGCGATTCTCCTTGCTCCCTCACTGGAAGTCGGTTCAATATATGGACTTCTCGCGGTGATGGCTGCGATATTTTCTGCCCATGCCCACGTCTTCATTCGACGGCTTCGAAAGGAACATCCCGGTATCATCGTATTGTGGTTTCAAGGAGGAAGCGGTATTTTGGCGATGTTGGCGTGTCTACTTACACTGGGAACGATTCCCCTGCCCCCCAATCACTTGTGGCTTCCGTTGGTGGGTGTGGGTCTGATGGCGACTCTCGGACAACTACTGATGACTCTAGCGTACAAACGAACCAAAGCGGCTACGGTTGCGATTGCATCCTATGCAGGTCCTCTCGTTGCGGTAGGAGCTGATGTGGTGGCCTTCAATGTGTTCCCAACGTGGAACGTGTATGTGGGTGGGAGTATTGTCGTACTGGCTGGGGTACTGTTGTTG
>CALDQI010000002.1:0-16353 GCA_937911635.1 uncultured Pseudomonadota bacterium
GTTCTACACCTCAATGTGTGGGCTGTGGAATATGCTACTTCGGCTGTCCAAGCAACGGTAAAGCGAGTGTGAACCTTTCACTGCTTCCGATAGCCCAGAACTTTGATTGTACAATCCAAGCCGAAGCGGAGGTTGTCGACATTTTGGTTGAAGGAAGGAATGTCGTTGGAATTAAAGCTATCGGACGAAACCCTGACACTGGGGAAACTGGAGGCATATTAACAGTTAAAGCCAAGAAAACTGTTCTAGCAGCCGGAGCGATTGGCACTCCCAAACTCTTGTGGCAGTGCGGATTGGCAAAACAAATCAGTCCACATGTGGGGGAAGGACTCCACGTACACCCCGGAAGTACACTGATAGGCATTGCGCCTGAACCAATCGAAATGTGGAAAGGCGCCACACAAGGAGCCTATTGTCATCCTCCAGACTTGCCGGGTGTATTGCCGCACACCTTCTCCGCGCCTCCAGAGGCTTGTCTACTCGCCGCAGGATTTGTCGGAGATACATGGCAAGAAGGACTAGCCTTGCTCCCCAATATGTGCGGTATGCTGGTTATGGTTTCCGATAAAGGAAAAGGCTCTGTGCGGGCTCACTCGGATGGTAGAGCCGATATTACCTACAACTTTGATGATGAAGATGTACAACGAATCAAAGATGGTCTGGTCGCGGTATCCAAAATTCTCTTAGCGGGCGGTGCGAAAGATTTACGAGCGCCCATTCATGGTGTGGGGGTCATCAACAGTCCTGAGATGCTACATGCGCAGCTGAAAGATCTATCGATTCAAGATTTCACTTTGTATGCGGCTCATCCAATGAGCACTTGTCGGATGAGCGAGAGTCCCAACACTGGAGTGATCAATCGCAATGGATCCGTTCACAACCTTCGGAACCTATACATTGCTGACGCTTCTGTTTTCCCTACGAGTCTTGGAGTCAACCCACAATTGTCCACGATGGTTTGCGCCTCGCATATTTCTAGAAAAATGATACATTCTGAGTCATTTTAGGGACGCATCTTGAAGCTTTATACTGGTCAGCAAATCGGACACTGGACTCTCCTTTCCAAGCTTGGAGTTGGAGTCGATGGACAGGTGTGGTCGGTGGAGAGAGCTCTCGGTGATTCTACAGAACGGCGGGCCATGAAATTGTGTGAGCCTTCGCCAAACTTTTATCAAGAATACGAGTTGCTTAGAACCGTCAACATAAGAGGGGTTATCCGAGTGTATGAATACAACACATTCGAATCGCTCGTCTATTATGTAATGGACCTCGCAGTCGGACTTCCATTCGTGGAGTATCTCCATCAGATATCAAAGGAAGACCGATATGAAGAGTGCCTTCATTTATTGGTCTCCATTACAAACATCGTCGAACAGCTACACGCTCTGGGATTAATGCACTTAGACATCAAATCAGACAATCTACTCGTCTCCAGTGAAGGAACCATTACATTGATTGATTTTGGCAAGATTGGCTTCGTTGGTGATCACTCCGTACATCGGAAAGGCTCTCATCAAACGATGTCACCAGAACAGCGTTCTCACTGGCATCTTACCCCCAAGTCAGATGTATACTCTCTTGCTGTCACAGTGTATCAAGCATTTTTACATACTCCCGTACCATTTGCACGTATCGGTCAACCATGGCCTTCACTCTTGCAGTATTGCTCCAAAATGGAACAGAGTTTTGCTGGATTCATACAACAATGTCTTCACGTAGTCCCCTCTGAACGTCCTTCTATGACAGAATTCCATCGGGCTGTTTTTTCAATGCAAACCAATCAATTTCGCGGTAAATATTTCCCTTTAACCGAAACCTATATCGGTACTTACCCTACATTAATGGAAAAGAACTGTATACTCGTTGGACACATCGGAAGTGGACGACGTCGGATCCTACGCGAAAACATACGCTTGTCTTATTTAGATGGGATCCCAGTATTCGTCGCAAAGGCAATCTCTCTCAAACCGTTTCACTTGTGGCGTACAATCGTTGAGACCGTCTTGCGACATATACCTCTAAGGCAACGAACCAATACGATACAGGGGTTCGAAACAGAAATGCAATTGCTGCTACCAGAGATGTTTCCATCTGTAGAGCCGTTGGATTTGAATATTCAGACTCGTACACTCGCGAAAGCCATCGGCATCGTTTTATCCAGATGTGGGCCAATTACGATCATCCTCTATCAACTGGATATCGCCGATCTTGGTAGTCTAAAAATTGCCAAGCATCTTTGGAAAAACCCAGTCGAGAATGTGACCATGTGGGGCACTTCCCTCAAAGAATTTCACTGGGCTCAGACCATTCATCCCCCCAAATGGACAAAGGAATCCGACAGACTGATGATGCAGTCTTTGATTCCGAAGACGAGAAGACAAACAATACCTGGTTCAAACCCATTACAAAGCTCCATCAAAGCATGGCATCTCATCGCTAAGCAACGCGACGAGCCAATGATGGTAGAAGGGGTGTCCACGACAAGTATGTGGCCTCTAGGTCTGATCCAAGAGCCCTTCTCAATTCGTATAGCACAACTGTTGCATCCAGATGTGAATACACTTATTGACCGTGGCGTTTTAGAATATATTGGTCAACCACCATCTCTACGATTTCGATTCGTCCCCTTTCGTTGGATGGTGCAGCAATCTTTAATGGTCAAGGATAAATACAAGGAAACCCATGCCAGTCTTGCTGAGGCATGGGATATCCTCAGTGCGTCAAAAGACTCGATGCAAACACTTCACCACCTCTCCCAATCCGGAAAGCTAACCCCAACGCATCTCGGTCGTGCTTTATGGTTGTCCATCGTTGAACTGAACTCAGCTCAACTGAAACAGTGGTGGTGGCTCGGAAAACTCTATGGCATCTTGCCATCCAATATTGCTTATCAAATCGCGAACATCCTCATTCCACTCCTGAGCGGACACCCCATTGACAGCGAAAAATTAGCGTCTCTCGAACAACGAAATCTAAGCCCCACTGAATCCTGCATCATCCAATATCTACGCTTCAAGCATGAACTCTTGACGGAGAATCACATACTGGGAATTCAACTTGCCGAACAACTCTTGAGTGATTTGTCTCCTGAAATTCCAAAGTATCAGTCTATGGTCTACATCGATCTCGCAAGCATGTATATCCAGTACAACGACCCTCAAAATTGCATCCGACTCTGCACCCACGCTCTAATCCAGCCGATGACCCACACTTTCACCGATATATCGATTCAGTTGTATGTTTTATTGTCAAAGGGTCATTTATACTCGTTGAATCTTCATGAAGGATTACAGGCTTGCAAGCGTGGACTGAGGCTACAGAACATACCCATCCAATCTACCGTTGAACTCTATCACACTCAAGGAACGATTGAGTACCAACTGGGGAAGCGTTCGGCTGCCCGGAATAGCTGGAACACCATTCAGTTTCACAGCTTACTCTCCGTCAGTGCAGTGGGTCCCAGCGCCACATTGGAATCTATACGACTCGAAGTAGAATCCGGTAAGGCGCGTTATCATCAACATCGAATCCGTCAACACCTCACATTGCCGATTGCAGATGCAGATAAAGGAAACTTGCAAGCACTGTGTTGGGAGGTTGCCGTTCAAATGGCTTCTAGTAGATGGATGAAACATGGATATACACTGAATCGGGAACCGTTGAATGATCGGGCTAAGATTGCGCTTGCCAAATGGTACTGGCTGATTGGGGACTTACAAAAGGGTTTTGATTTGTTGGAGAGTTCCAATGAAGATTATGATGGCTTTCATGTCCGGGTTGAGCAAATCCGGTTTGCGCTGCTTTTGGGATACTTTGACTGGGCTAAGGAAGCCGCCTACGAATTAAACACATTCACCGACTTGAGCCAGTTTTCCGATGTATACTTGATGCTGACCCTGTGCATAGAATGCATCGATTTCAATGATCCTTCGCCACTATTGGAGACCTCTCTGCAACACGAGTGGGTGGAAATTTATTTGGGTGGACTCCACCTCTTGGCGATGAGAAAACGACTCCGCTCCGAAAACAATTGTGATACGTTGGAGATGTTGGAACGGCGCGCCAAGGCTTTAAACCACAAGTTGTACTTGGCATTGAGCGACCCAACGCTCTACGCCTAAATCGCTACACACTTGGAACCCTCGTGCAAGACCTATTGGATAAATATGAAATTACTGAATTGATCTCCAATACTCCATCTGCGGATGTCTATTTTGGAGAGCTAAAAGGGATTGAGGGGTTTCGTAGACCGGTCGTTCTCAAGCGCTATAGACAACTAACGCAACATCAAGTCATCACACTGGCTAAAGACAGCAATATAATGGGATTGCTCAACCATGCGAATATTGTTCAGATTTTAGATTTGGGTAAATGGAACGATCAATGGACCGTTGTGTCGGAACAGGTTCGTGGAACAACCTTGACCGAGTTTATTGAATGGTGCCACGAAGAGCTGTTTGGGATCAAAGAGCAACTGGCAGCATACATCATTCACGAAATCATTCGAGGGGTTGAATACGCTCATCGACAGCATCCTTCTACCTTGCCATCCCACATCTTGCACCGAAATCTGTGCCCAGACAACATTCTCATTGGCTTTCAAGGCAATATCAAAATCAAAGGGTTCTCTACAGAAATCCAACTGGCAGAATCTTCTCGATTTCGCACACCAGATCAACCCTGTGATGCAAGAACAGACGTGTGGGGTGTAGGAGCGATTCTTCATACAATGATGGTTGGAATGGCAGCCAGCGACCCCATGGCCACGCAAACTTCAGCCCCGAAAAATCCGCTCGAACGGTTGACATATCAAGCCATCCACCCCAATCCAGATAAACGTTTTCAAAGCATCCCCGCGTTTAAAGAAGCCTTAACCGATCAATTTGGCGAGATCTCACTCAGTTCAACAATACTGATGCAAAATACCCTTGTGAAAATGAAAGGTGAACCTTTCGCTGTTTTAGGAGATGATGCAACCTATGTCTCTAGAACAGTTGCAGGAGATTTACTAGACACACAAGAAGCGATTCATCAAACGGTGCGAATGGAAGTCAACCGAACAGATTCCCTATCGCTCTCGTCGTCGGTATTTCAATCGCGATCAGAATCCAATATCGATACAGCGCCAACAACCAAACCAACCAGTGTACCCCCTCCATATGCGGTCTCTGATTCCGGAGTCTCGTCTGGTACTTTATTTGGTCTCACCTTCTTTGCCCTTATCGTAGGTGTTACCCTTGGATGGGTCTTATTTAGACAAGTCTACCAAGTCCAGAATACAGCGCAAGTTCACTGGCTTATTCCAGAAGGCACCCAAATCATACTCGGTGATCAGACCATCAGTGTATCCGGGACTCAAAGCACTGTCTCCACAAAATCCACAACCACTGCCATATGGGTACTGTCGGATGAGGAAAAGCAAGAACTCAAGCTGTCTTTACAGCCAGGTGAAAGTCGCTGGATCAACCTAGAATGTCCATAAGTGTTGCTTCATCCATCAAGTCAAACGGTCGGCATTCTTCCCTTTAAATAGATGACATCTAGCACTTACAAAGTGGAAATTAACGACTCACTTGGTTAGACTGGACCAAACAATCCCACTCTGGAGAAATGATGGCCCTTTTGAAGGCAATGATCAAGGCGATGAGACCGAAACAATGGGTGAAGAACGTATTCTTATTCGCGGCCTTGGTATTCGCACGAAAATATCTCGAGGTTGACGCTTGGGTTCAAGCCCTGCTGGGGTTTGCTGCATTTTCGATGGTCTCTAGTTCAGGCTACATTTTCAATGATGCACGAGATAGAGAGGCAGACGCTCAACACCCAAAGAAAAGGTTCCGTCCTATTGCATCCGGTGATTTACCCATCAAGATTGCCTACGTAGAAATGGTGGTTCTCTTCACCTGTGGTTTGGGACTGGCATGGTATATTTCTCCGTTGTTCTTTGCACTGGCACTCGCCTATTTCATCAACACGATGAGCTACTCGTACTTCTTTAAGCACTTCGTTATTGTAGACGTCATGTTTATCGCGATGGGTTTCTTATGGCGTGTTGCTGCAGGTGCTGTCGCTGTCAACGTCGACCCCAGTCCTTGGCTACTCATGTGTACCGGATTCTTGTCTTTATTTTTGGGGTTCAACAAACGACGTGGAGAGCTCATCCTCGTCAAAGATCAAGAAGGCACCACACGGAAAAATCTTGAACAATACAGCGAAACATTGGTCAGTGAACTGCAGGCCATCACCACCTCCGGTACCATCATCTCCTATGGGCTATATACCATCGAAAACAATCAGTGGTTAATGCTCACCATTCCCTATGTACTGTACGGAGTATTTCGATACATCTATTTGGTAAATCAGAAGAACGAAGGTGGTGCACCAGATGAGACACTCTTAAAAGACAAACCGATTCTGTTCAATTTTCTACTGTATGTTGTCACCATCATTGCCGTCCTTCAGTTTGCCCCCAAACCCGTGCTGTAAACATTGATTGGTCAAATGACACTTCACATCTGAATAAAACCACGCCTATCGAACGAGTATACTCTACAGAGAACACGTCCAATACTAAGGGATATGTACCGTGTAACTGGGTGTGAGATTTACTGTTGTTTATAGGTATAGGTCAACACATGTGAGTCAATCTAAAAATACCCTCCACTCGATAACGATATCGCACATATGGAGATAGAGTCAGGAAAGATAACAGTCAGTCTCTATCCGTCAGGGACTTTACACCTGTTCTGCACGAGCCTTAAACGATTTCAATGTCGCGGGCAAAGACTTTTCAGCCAATGCGGTGGATATCTGTTTCTTCATAAAAGCCAATGTACGAGGCACCTTAGGGACAATCTCGACAGAATATAGTGCCTGAGTACGACCATCTCCCAAATCGGTTAGCGTCCACGAACCGTTGTTGACTTCCATAAAGTCGCCACGAATCAGGGTCCAAGAGAGACTGGTGTTTGGAGTTTCCGTCAGACGAATGGTGTACCCAATCTCTTTGACTTTAATGTCGACTTTAAAACTCGCCACAACACTATTTCCGTCGCGAGAATCTACCACACATGACGATACTTCTTTCAAAAATGAAGGATAACTGGCATAATCTGTAATGACTTTAAAGACCTTTTCTGGAGTAGCGTTGATAATGATGGTCTGTTGGGCTCCGGGCATTGGGTCTCCTTCCAAATACAAGATGGGCAGAATAATATGTGTAGTTGTATGTGTTCAATATCGTAGTCTATCTACGTTCAGTTGTCGACTTGATAATCCCACAGTGTCATCAAATCCGCTTCGTTCAATCCCGTTTCATGCAAGTAAGCCTGAAGCTCTTCGACATGAATCTTTGCCTCTTGGCGCAATTTGCATTTCAAATCTGTATCTAGCGGCGCTCTTGGAGAATGATCGGTATTGATCTTCTTTAGCAACACTTTCCCCTTTTTCCAAAGCGGTTTGGGAAGCAACCTTTTTGCCATCGAGGTCACTGGATGGCTTGGATCTTGAATCACTCGTGCCAAGATTTTCGAGCGCATTGCGGTATTGGCATTGTGATTGACCAAATTTGGCATGTACTCAGTATTCAAACCGAGAAAATTCATCACGCCTCTCACTTCTCGTTCTGTATCGGATTTAAATTCGTCAAAAACAAGAACTTTGACTTGCTCTGTTCCAAAGGTCTCAACAAATCGCTGGATTTGCTCCGTAACTTTCCAATGGTCTCGATAAAAAAGTCGCGATGGAAAATGTACGGTATCAGGAAGTTGCTCACCCTGACGACGATCCGACTCCAACTCCAACGCCCGGCCAAAATCGGATTCAACCTCATTACCAGAATACAACCCTTGAGAGTGAAGAGAGTATAGAAAAGCCACTGGCTCTCTCAGCATAATTATAATCTTGGCATTTGGATTGTAAGCGTAGATTTCCTTAGCCGCAGCCTTAGAAAACAAATAGAAAACAGAAGATTCTCCCACAATCGACGCAGCACCACGCTCTGAAAACAAAGCATGATACGCATCAGAGGTCGGATACCGAGTGTATTTTGGATGCCCGTGCAACTCAGCACCTTCCTGTAGAAGATCAACCGAAAAGTAGTGTGGTTCTTTATCCTCTGCCATGCACGTATCAGGGTGTTCTGCCAAATATCGATGCAAAGAGGTTGTTCCTGCCTTGGGCATGCCCACAATAAATGTGTTGACGATGGACACTGTCTACTCCTCCAGTTCACTACCCGTTTGAGGGGCCGACGCATACTGATTTAAAAAACGTCTAGTCGTTCGATAAAATCGCCTCGAGTATCCAACTTGCGGTACGTGATCTGCAAATCCATACACGGCAACCTCACCATTGAGCGTATCGGCCAACTCCCGAACATCTTCAACAGAAAATATCGGGTCTTGTCGTCCAACGATAAGCAATACTGGAGGGGGCTCTCGCCAGGCATCTGTCCATTGAGTCATTTCCATAGACTGCTGCTGTAAATCACGAATGAGTGCACGTTGTTCTGTCGGATACTTCCCAAACACATGACCATACAATTGATCATCAAAACTGGGAGGCATCAACCATGTCGGTGCATGAAAACAGACATCAACCAATGTATCAACATCATCCACAGTCGACGGAACAAACAAATCTTCCAGAGATTCAATGTCAAAGCGCGCTTCTAAGTCTCGAATGTCACCACCTTGCCAATCTACACCACCAACACCAATCAACACCAGTGAGGATACAGATCTCATCGGCACAAGCTTCAATGCAACAAAACCACCGTAAGATAGCGCAATTACATGAGCCGTATCAACACCTTCAGCCTCTAGAACCTGTTGTACTGCAGAGGCCTGAGCATCGAGTGTCAGGCCTCCTTGACTATCTCCAAACCACAATAAATCGGGGGCAATAATGTGGTGTGTCTCCGCAAAGTCGTTGAGGTTCCTAGACCAAGCCCACAATGCGTCTCCACCGAACCCATGAAGCCATAGTAAGGGCTCTCCCTTTGGATTTCCACCCTCCCAATAATACATGCTGCCACCGTCGACCGATATCGATCGTCTCTCCAGTCCAGCCTTATCAACTTGTTTGGACATGAAGGATTCCACTTTGGGATACAGTGCACAGCCCCAAAGGCTGAGAGCGAGGATCATAAAGTTCTCCAATAGAGTAGGTCCCCAGTGTAATCGATTTTACAATGATTTCCAATTCTAACGAAGATGAGATATCTTGTGACTCATGTGGTTAACCATTTTATTTATTTTGACCAACTGGGCTACTGCCCAGCCACCAGAAACCTGTGAACCCGCGGACACTTCAGACTCATTAGAGGTATACCTACTGACCAGTGGACCGGGAAATGGCGTCTACACCAAAGTCGGACACTCAGCGCTGTGGGTCAGTGGTGGTGGCAAACGAGAGACTGTATTCAACTGGGGTGCGTACGACTCTTCTCAGGACAATTTTCTACTTCGATTCTTTATGGGAAACGCCGAATACAAGCTGGCGATGATGAGTCGCCAGTACAACCTCAAACGCGTAGGTGAGAACGACCAATTGTTGATCGCTCAACGATTGAATCTGAGTCCAAACATGAAAATGGCAATGGCTGCAGAATTGGCTCGACTGGCTAGACCAGAAAATCATGTCTACACCTATCACTGGGAGACTCAAAATTGCTCAACACTGATTCGCGATCTGATAGATGAGAGTACAAACGGTGCTCTCAAGGCATTACCTGAAATGAAGAATACGCCTTCACGTAGGTTTGAAGTCTTAAGACACTTGGGAAGTCTCGGATGGGCCTGGTTCGGATGGCATTATATGGCGTCAAACTATGGGGAACGAGCATATGACAGGTGGTCTTGGCTTCACATTCCACAAGCGTTGCACGATGGTGTAGCCCAAGCGACGATTCAATGGGAAGGTGAAGAGAATATAAAACCACTCATAGATAAAACGTGTGTGTTGAATGAAGGAGACTGGGCTCCTACGGAACCACCCGATAGAGATTGGATGTTGCTGAGTATTGGAAGTGTAATGGGACTCTGGATTTGGATGACCCGTACACGATCTATAGGGTGGCAGCTACCAACCATGATGTGGTTTGCCGGTTCAGGCCTACTCAGTACATTTTTCATCGTCTGTTGGGTATTCAGTCCATTAGAAGGATACGGCTTCAATGAAAACTGGTTTGTTTCCAATCCGATACATCTCATCGTCTTGTATCACTTGTTACGGAAAAGACACAGGGGTAAGTTACGACACAGTTTGTGGATCTTACCAATGATTGGACTCCTTTGGAAAATTGGGGATTCTTTACCACAATCAAACATGGGCTTTATAGGTCTCTTTGGTATACCATCTGTGATATTTGTACTTGCTCAACATTCAATCAACCGCGATCACCCATCACCACCGGTTGACTACTCTCGAAAATAGAGCATTAATTGGACATGTCTGATTTTAAGTTTTTATAAGATCAGTTTCTTGACACAAAACCGATATATTTTCATATGATGAAAATAGAACAATTACACCGAAATCAACGAAAGTATAGACGTGTCAATAGTTAAACACTACACGTCCGAAATAATGGAAATCGCCATGCAAAAGATCAAAAATATTGTACAACAGTCACTCAAGTTTGGCTTTATTGAAGAATCCGAGCATATCCTTAGTGATTTGGTTGATGCACAATGTAAGGAAATGGGTCTTCTGCATGATGACACCCTTGACTCGATTCAACTTTGGTCTGAGACGCTTGCACTGTTGGAACGATGGGACAAATTGGCTGAGGTCTATGAGCTATTGGAGACTGCTCAGGAAACGGTGAATGACACACAGCTTGCACGTACTCTTAGACAAATTGAAAAACTTAGAGGGTTTGAAAGACAAACCTCATAAGCCAACTTTGTACTGCCCCCTGCCCCCTGTACAATGACAATACACAATGCAGCTAGCCTCCGACCAATCCTCCGTCTATTCGACGAATCGCAATCACTGTAGGCCGAGCGGGTAAACTCGGCTTGAAGTCTGGCCAACAGTTGGTCCAACTTGTTTCTGGTCGACCGGGATGTTGTACAGATACAAACAATGTCCTACCGTCTGGTGAAAAGCAGGGACCCGTTACTTCAGCCCCTTTCGGAGCAGCAAACAATCGGCACGGCTGCCCCCTTCTCCGCCCCGTTGTTTCTACTGCGTAAATTCCGTCTCCAATACCAAGGACCTCTTGTGACCCATCGGTGGTAATCCACAATCGACCTTGTGGATCGATGGCAGCATTGTCAGGACATGCAAACATTGCATCGTGTTCGACTATCGATCCGTACTGTGCTTGGTGTTCAGGAGATCCTGCCATGAGTAGCAATCCCCACTCCATGACTCTTGCACTGTGGTCTCCGTTCGGGGGGGTAATTTCAATCGTGTGACCGGCTTCATTTTCAATCCTTGGATTGACCGGATTGATGCCTTCATATTCTTCCGTTCCTCGTTTTGGATTGAGGGTACAGTTGACATACACCTTATTTGTCTGTGGATTGGGCTCTACATCCTCACAGCGGTCCATCTTTGTCGCCCCAACCACATCTCCTGCACGCCGCGCCTCAATCAGTACATCTTCTTGACACGTGAACCCATTTTCTGATGTCAGCCCCAGTGTGCCAAAAACAAGTGGTATCCATGTGACAGTGCCATCTGAATCAAATTTTGCGACAGACAGTTCCCCTTCGTCCAATACATTTCCATATTCAAGTCGACTCTGTACTTGATGTGCAACGTAGGGTTTACTCGAGACAAATCGATACAGATACTCGAAGTACCCATCGTCCCCCAAATACAGAACGATTCGACCATCCGAATTTTGAATGGGATTTGCGGATTCATGGTAAAACCTGCCCAAAGCCGTTCGTTTCACCGGGGCAGAAGTGGGGTCGGTCGGGTCAATTTCCACCACCCATCCAAAGCGATTCGGTTGCTTTGGAGCATGGGCTGTATCAAATCTCTTGTGTGTTTTATACCAAATATAGGCTTTTGAGTATCCAATATTGTACCGTTTGTACGAGTCTATTTCTCGATCGTCTATTTGATTACCACCAAAATAATACAAAATATTTTCTTCACAAGTGAGTATGGTTCCCCATGGAGTCATGCCGCCGGAGCAATTGTGTATCGTACCTTTTACAAGAGTACCAGAAGGGTCTTCAGGGGTTTGTAGCCTGGAATGACCCGCACATGGACCAGATATCCTCATCTGTGTATCCAAGGTGATTCTCCGATTGAATCTTGAATCGCGTTTGATGCTCCAGGATCCTGTATCCGATTGATGAATTTCAATGACCGATAGTCCGTGAGCCGCCATTTCTATCGGTGTATGGTCTGGATTTGTAGACGTATATCGTTCCTCACCTTCAAACATTAATTGAGCAGACGTAGACTCGTGATTTACGGTCAACAACCAGTGTCCCTCATGCTCGAGTAGCGCCAGAAAATCATTGTTGTAGCCAAAGCGCCTCGCTTGCTCTGGTCCTGACAACCCCTTCCAATCAAAATCACTTCCACCTTCAAATATGGGATCTCCCCAGCTGATAATGCGCTCGACGATGTACCCCTCTGATACCTGATGCGTAGAACCAAGTGTCGGAGATAGATTCGGGAAATCAAATGTTGCTGAATCGCTTTCCTCTAAGAAATCTTTCATGAGTGATGGCTTACTACATCCACTGCCCGCAAGTCCCATCACAGTCATCAAACCTTGAGAAAACTGACGACGGGTGAGTAGAATCTGTTCAAATGTCTTTGAGTTCATGATTGCTCCAAACGAACCTGCTCTCAATTTGTAACCCACTTTCGGTGCACTAAAAACGAAAATCATGTTTCACTACGCATATAGAATGCATTGCCTCCAAATCTACGCCTCTAGAATTGATCAGCGTCGAAACACCCGCTGTCTCTACTCTTTACAGACGCTCTCGAATCTCGTTCAACCCCTCTATTCCACAATCGGAAATGAGTTCCCCATCGTCGATGTACAGAATTCTCGTGGCTCGACTTTCCAACGTGTCCAGTACGTGAGTTGAAAGCATGATGATGGTACCTGCATCTCGTTCCTCTTCAAGGAGTGCAGTGATCCGTTTAACAGAACTGGGGTCCAATCCGTTGAGGGCTTCATCCAAAACCAAAATCGGAGGCTTAGAGACCATCGCACAGGCTATCGCCATCTTTCTTCGCATACCTTGAGAGTACTCTCTAATGAGTCTGTCTATATCGTCTCCAAGACCTGCGATGGCTATCCCCCGTTCTAAATCTGCCCCCAAACGCACAGAACAAACAAACTCAAGCATCTCTCTACCAGTGAGATACGTATACAGTTCTGGAAATTCAGGGACATAACCAATGCGTTCTCTCGCGATCTGTGGATTTACTACGCAATCTTCCCCTCCAATTCTAATACTCCCCGAAGATGGGATCAACTGTCCCGTCAGCATCTTAATGGTGGTGGATTTCCCCGCCCCATTGCCGCCAATGAACCCAACAAAATCACCGGGATTCAATGTGAAACTCAAATTCTTCACAGCCTTTACAGAGCCATAACTCTTGGTCAACCCTTGTACTTCTATATGCACATCAACTCCCAATTCCAATAGCACTCAACCAGATTCCAGCCGAAGCCAGCAGCCCAACAGCCACCCCTTGCCTTGTCCGCCCAATCAAATCAAACCACGCTACGAGTCCGAACAATGGCACCATCAATAACAGTGTTCCGAACAGCTGAACGGAGGCAGCCCCTGTGCTCAACTGAACGATCCCTATTGGTATACAATATCCAAGCCAAACAAGTCCAGAGACTTCGATCACTGCACGCCACTGAGTAAAACGATCAATCCCCAGTGACCACTGCAACCACTGTGGCTCATGCTGAAGCAGTTTTGCAGGAAAGACCACAAATATTGTTGCCAACAACCCAGAGGCCAGCCTCACTTCAAACTCATCTCCAAGCCACTGCATCAATGCGACTACAGAACCAAGAACCCATAATCCGATGGTTATCCACCTGTGGAGTCTCCATGATTGACGAAGCAATCTGAGACGATGTGGGTTGTCCTTGGCTAGCCAATCTAGATAGACCGCAGTTTCGTCTTCTGCCTCTTCTACAACGCCCCAATGGGTATCAATATCTGAGAGAACCATGCCCGCTCGGATTAGATGCACCTCCGCCAATCTCAATGCCGTAAACCATCCTGCGATACCGATGACTAAGGGGGCCAGTATCCATGCGGCAAATCCCATACGCCCTTCTATAGCCAGTCGTGTTGCCCCAGCCCCAAAGATGAGACCGACACCCATTAAAGCTAGTACGATCCCAGGAGCATAAATAAAGGCCGCTTGTTCCCTAGGATTTGCTCCTCGGATTGAGTCTAGCACTCCGCTCATCACCGAAGCTTTCGCTGCCCAAACCGATCCCAAATGGACGGCATATCCTGCACCGACTCCTCCCAACCAAGCGGAGATAACATAGGCTACAATCCAGCCAATCCAATCGATAGACACCCCACTCCAAACGCCTATCGATAACAATACGTACCAGAAGGAATGCAGCAGCTGCTGAGTGGCTACGGATCTTAGAAACAATTGAGATCGAATCGGATGTACACCAAAGATGAACCTCTCTGGATGACGAACCACATCCGTGTATGTCTGTAAAGCCGTCATCCCGACCAAAACTGCACCTGTTCGAAACAACAACTGATCCAAACGATTGGCTGTATTGTTGAGCAAATAAACGGACAAAGGCTCTCTAAGTAACAGAGACACAACGACGACAAGTACAAGTTTAGTCCACCACAACACGCGCGCGGAGGATTCCCGTTTCCGCTTTCGAGTCGCTACAACAGAATATGGATTGATGTTTCGCATGGTATGTGTGTATCTCTTTGACAGTCATGTTGCACGATCGTAACACCGATGATGGAGTGGATGTATTAAAGTGTGCAGGTAGAACGATGGATTGATTTGGAGAAAATATGTTTGTACAGATGTTGTTAATGCTCTCTCAGGTAGCCTTTGCAGAACCCACAGAAGATACCACAGAAAAGAGTGAGGCCGAAATCAACGAGGCAGATATCCAAGCATTCTATGAAGCCAAAAAAGAAGACGATACCGCAATCACTGTTGACATGCTGTCCGAAGAAGACTTTGAGATGGACCTAAGTGGACTGACTGCTCCTGTTGCAAGTGCGACTCCTGAAGTTGTAGACAACACTACGATGGAAACAGGTGTAAACACAGTCGACAACGTTGCCCCAGTGACTCCAGTGGAAGATTTCAACTGGGATTTGGATCTCACTGAAGACATCGAAATCGGTGACGGAAATCTAAAAATTGCACCTGAACCAAAATCAGAACCCGTAAACTTAGACTTCTTAAATGAAGACGAGAATGAAAACGAAGATGAAGAAAAGGATGAAGACAAATCCGAGTAATCTCGCTTAGAGCCTTCCGTCTTGCTTCTTCCTTCTCGAAAATCAGTCCATATTGAACAACAACCGAATCAGCTTGTTGTATTCATAGTGGACCTCGAGGTCTTCCAGGTTTTCCTGCATAATCAGATCGTACACTTTGCGTGCCACTCGGTTTCCTTCTGACCTTTTCCCAAGCATACTGGCAGCCAATCCTCGTTGCAGCAGAAGACGGATTTGACCATGCCCATCTAATTCATCTACGTTGGCACAATCAAAGTGGGTCCACAATGCTTCAGCGTCATCCATCCGACCCAAACCCACAAGCGACTCGAGCAATATGATGGCTACAAAGGGGCGTAAATGAAGCTGAGTATCTGCATCGGATAACTTCCACGACAGCTGCGCATAGGGCAAAGCAAGTTTAAACTCATGCCGAATGTTTAAAATGATTGCGGTATTCCCTGTAAAAACCATCTTCGATACGCGAAATCCACCTTTTCCTTTGGAAGCATCCAAAATCTTCTTGGCCCGCTTCAGCATTCGCCAGCCACGCTCGATATTACCAATGTGAATGCACCATGACGCCATGTTTCCAAGCAGTAAACAAGTCTCTTCCATCCTACCAAGACGACGATTCAACTCATACGAGCGCTGAAAATTCTTCTCTGCCTCTTTAGAATTTCCGAACATCACCTCCAAATTCGCGATGCTCATCGAAGTTGACGCGTCCAAAGACCTATCATTGATAGATTTTGCTATCTTTTGGGCTGTGTACATGCTTTGACGGGCAGACTTAAAATCTCCTTTGGCTCGACGACGACGAAGGAACTGCCCCATGTTGAACCATGCTGTCCCCAATTGAAGTAGATTTCCATCCTGCTTCATCAAAGCGATCACC
>CALDQI010000003.1:0-8087 GCA_937911635.1 uncultured Pseudomonadota bacterium
ACCTGGGTAGCTGTTTACCGAGAACAAAACATGACCCTCAGCGACGTAAGCATGGTTTTTGGTGATTAAGTCCTCTGTCATGGCAATCATTTGCACAATATAATCCGTGGCACGAGGCATATGTGTTGGATCAACATTGCCAAGCTCTGCCATATCATCCAGGTACCATTGAATGGTTTCAGCGGTAATCTCCTTAATAGGTCTTCCCATGTTGCGCGCGCGATCGTTAATTTTGTCATCTACATCTGTGAAGTTCCGAACGAAGTTGACATCCCAGTTGCGATATCGAAGGTACCGAACAAAGGCATCAAAAACAACCATTGCACGAGCGTGTCCGATGTGTGCATTGTCGTATACGGTCATCCCACACACATAGAGTCGTATTTTACCTTCTTCGATGGGGGTAAAATCTTCCATTGTACGGCTGAAGCTGTTGTATAGACGAAAGGGTGCAGACATGATGGTCTCCATAGAAATTGTTTTGATCGCCAATATAACGCACAGTATCCCTCTTCGTCCATATAACTCACGGATTTGTCATAGAAGAATCACGATTCAAAGGCATAGGATAAAAAAATGAAAACCGCCTTAGCGAACTAAGACGGTTTGGGTATAACCCGTACGGGATTCGAACCCGTGTTGTCAGGATGAAAACCTGATGTCCTGGACCGGACTAGACGAACGGGTCTCAAGAATAGGCTGTGCAGGATTCGAACCTGCGACCAATTGATTAAAAGTCAACTGCTCTACCAGCTGAGCTAACAGCCCATCGAGTGTTATTCAATTAACTTGGCCGAAGGACGCTGTCAAACAGATTGAGTTACTTTTTTGGCAAAACCAATAGGCGATTTTTTGCCGAGAAGAGTCAAAATGCTCTGTATCCTACGAGTGTATCAGTACTATTAAAAAGAACGTGAACTGGAATACACATTAAAATGCCCTGTTCAGTACAGTATATGTATCACACTTATTTTGCCTTACGCAAACAGAAAAATAGAAAAAGTGACTTTTCTAGTCTAATTGGAACGTCTTTGTACGAATAATACTCTGTGAACGTTTGGGACCAACTCCAATCAATCCGATGGATACACCGCTCAGAGACTCTACTTTTAGAATGTAGTGCTGGCATTCTGTTGGAAGGTCTTCAAATCTTCTGCATTCTTGAATGTCTATGTTCCATCCAGGCATGATCTCATACTTGGGGACGTCATTGTCATAGCCAACGCACAATGGGATTTCTTTATAATGAGATAGGATATCCAATTTGGTTAAACAGATATCCGTTACCCCATTCAGCATACAGGCTCGTTTCAGCAAAGGAATATCTAGCCAGCCACATCGTCGGGCTCTACCAGTTGTCACACCAAACTCACCGCCCAATGTCCTCAGCTGTTCAGCCTCGTCTCCAAAGAGTTCTGTTGGGAAAGGACCCGAACCAACGCGAGTTAAGTAAGCCTTGACGATTCCGATGACGTGGTGAATGTGTGTTGGACCGACCCCAGTACCGATACATGCGGCGCCAGAGACAGTATTCGATGATGTAACAAATGGATATGTTCCATGATCGATATCTAGGAAGGTGCCTTGGGCGCCCTCGAATAAGATGGGTTGACTCTGTTCTATCGCTGTGTGTAGATTCCCGACGGTATCACAGACGTAAGGTGCAAGTCGCTCCGCTAGTGGGACAGCCCATGATTCCATTTCCTTAAAGGAAGGGGCTTCCATATTCACATACTTATAGATGGGTGACTTTTCAGCAATCATTGAACGCAACTTGGTCTGTCGTCTTTCAGTATCGACAAATTCAGCCATGTGCATACCACGCCGAGCAACTTTATCTTCATAGGTCGGACCGATTCCTCTACCGGTGGTGCCAATCTTATTCTTTCCTCGAGCGGCTTCTCTAGCAATATCCAATGAGCGGTGGAAGGGCCATATAACGTGAGAGTTTGCTGAGATTTGTAAGCGTTCAGGCGTGACATAATAGCCAGCTCGGTCGAGATCCTTCATTTCTTCTATTAATACAGCGGGATCGACAACCACTCCATTTCCAATGACGCAACAAACACTGCTGTGTAAGATGCCACTTGGAATGAGGTGCAGACCAAAGGTCTCCTCATTGACCACGAGTGTGTGTCCAGCATTGTTTCCACCTTGGAAGCGAACCACGTATTGAAAGTGCGGTGTAAGAAGGTCAACCACCTTTCCTTTTCCCTCATCACCCCACTGCAAGCCAACAATTACCGTATTCATACTTCACTCCCCGACTTTGATACAGCGATGTATAACTGAATTGCTCAAGACTGTGCATGAATAGATAGCGTCTTATCTGTGACAAAATCTCACAGTACGCTAAGACCCTCAACTGCGCGTTGATAATTTTTTTGGATTCCAAGGGCGGCTTGGAACTCTCGCTTCGCGTTTAACGACATACCTTGTCGAAAGTAAGCTTCTCCCAATAGGCAATGATATTCAGCATTCTCTGGATCCTTTTGGACAGCGATCTGTAGTAGATGAATGATTTCTCTTGGGTCTGGATCCAATTTGGAAACCAAGTAGGCCAATCGAGCATATGGTGCAGCCGCTTCACATTCATAAGAGACGGCTTTTCGATACTGTTCAATTGCGCGTCCATAATTTGAGAAACTTTCTGCATTTTCAGCCGCTGCGATAAATTCGGCAGCTTTAAGGGCTCTAGCTTCTTTTCGAATTACTCTAAAGTGTTCTTGGTATTGCTGATTTTCAGGATCCAATTCACAAGCGAAGTGGAGGGCCGTTGCAGCCTGCATAACGCGACCTTCACGATAATCTGACATACCTTGTTCAAAACTCTCATGAGCCTTCTGTTTCTGTTCTTCAATTGAAGAACTGACCTGTCCAATGATTTGTTTTGTCCGCTGCCTTCTGAGGCGTTCTTTGATTGATTCTCTTGGTTGATCAGGAGCATCCTGCTGAGAGCGTTGTCGTTCACGTTCTCTCCGACGTCGTCCTTTTCGATGACGTGAAGTTCGAGTGTTTGTTGTTTTAGAGCTTGTCTCTTGTACGATCGGACTAGCTACGGTTGGTGTATGCTTGCGATCGTAGGCTTGTTTTTTCTTTGGATCGCCCAGTACTTGATAAGCCTCCGTAAGACCCATAAAGATTTTGTCTATGATCGGAGCGAACTCTCCGACCTCTCGTCTGAAAAACGCGTCAGGGTGCCATTTTCGAGAGAGTTTGTAATAGGCTTGTTGCACGATAGAGGATTCAGAGTTTCGACCTACATCCAATAGTCGGTAGTGGTTCTCATCGTCAACGAGTGCTGATAAACGATTCAATTCTGTAATTTCTTCAGCTGTAAGAGGGGTCTTAGACACGAGTTCAACCTTTTGTATATAGAGTGTGGGAAACTAAGACACAAAATACAATTGTTTTACAGTAATGACCACCTAAATAGACAAAAAATAACCTTACAAAGGCATTTTTTTATTCTTCATCCGTAGGTCTTTCTATTCTAGGATGCGCCTTTCTGTAGGATTCCAACAGCGCTGCGGTATTGATTTGCGTATATCGCTGTGTGGTAGATAAAGAGCTGTGACCCAGCTGTTCTTGAATACTACGTAAATCAGCCCCAGCATCGAGTAGATGAGTGGCACAAGTATGACGGAAAGCGTGGGGGTGTAACCCATAAACACCGTTTGACTTTCCAGATTCATTACAGATTTGCCATATTGACCGCGTGGACAATCGATTGCCGAATTTGTTCAGAAAAAGTGCACCCGTCTTGGGGTGGTCGGACGTTTGAAGCATCGCCTGTATTGCCTGAGCCGCTGGAGGACCAAACGGGACAATGCGATCTTTTTTACCTTTACCTTCAACGACGTGTACCATGCATCGTGAGAAATCTAGGTGTTCGACATCTAGATTTGCGGCTTCACTAACTCGTAGACCAGCACCATAAATCATTTCCAAGATGGCTTGATTGCGTCGTCTAAAGTGTCCTTCCTGAATGGGGTTTTCAACCACTTTTGCAGCCTCTGGAATGGTCATAAACTTGGGATTTCGTTTTGGGATCTTGGGAATGGCAACATTGCTAGTGGGATCGTTTGTGCCATACTCATGTAAGATCATCCATTGATGAAGATTTCGAATGGTAGAACGTTTGCGATTGAGTGTTGCAGCAGAAACTGGTTTGACACCTTTTGGCGGAGCAAGAAGAGAACGAAACCATCCTCGAACATCATTCTTTTGACTGGTGATGAGGCGTTGGTTTATTTGATGTAGATACTCGATATATCCTTGTGAATCTACCTTGTATGCCCGCAAAGAATGCTTTGACAAGCCCTTGTTGACTGTCAAGTGATGGAGCCAGGTATCGCGAATGGTGAGGTCTGTGTGGGACATGTGCTTTCCATAATTGTTGACTTGTCAACAATTGTAGCACATTTATAGCCTCTCCCACAAGGACCCGCGTTGACGAATGTATCCCAATCGCTTTAACTCCAGTAATGTCTCGAGCATCTCAGAAGGGGGGAGATGTTGGGTTTCAGAGATTTCTTGCAGAGATTTTGGATCGATTAGACTTTTGAGCAGGGTGTGCTCAGGGGTTTGTGTTCCAAATAGAGCAACAGGATCCCATAGAGGTTGTGCCCCATCTTCAATCAATCGTAGACATCCGTGACCGTTCATTCTATTGGGGTGATGCGGAACGGCATACACGTCTTTTCCGAGTTCTACGCCGGAGAGTGCTGTACTGAGAGAACCCGATGTTTTGGATGCCTCAACCAAAATAATGGTGTTCGAAAGAGCGGCTAGTAAATAATTGCGTTCCTTATAGTGCCACTTTTGCACACGTTGAGTCGGTGCATATGCACTTAGTATTAGTCCGCCGCGTTCTAAAAGATGTTCCATCCATCGTTTTCGGAATCCTGAAATATGTTCCATTCCTTGTTCCAATACTGCGATAAGCTGAACGGAAGGGTTTGGTTTTGCCAAGATGGATTGTTGAGCTGTTTGTTCGATTCCATAGGTCAATCCACCGATGATACAATGAGAGTTGTGTGCAGCCCATGCAACTCTACTGGTAAACGATAAGCTGTCCTTAGAGCAGTGTCTTGAACCTATAATCGCAATACTAGATTGTTCTAGAAGATCCAGATTCCCTCTATAGAACAATACTGGCGGTGCAAATGGCGTGTCCCTTAGAATTTTTGGGTATCGTTCATCTTCAAGTGTGAGATATGGTATTGAGTGAGTACTTTCGGCAGCATTTTGAATCCGTTTCCATTGCACAGGGTTGACAGAGTCTTTGATGTGTCCGTGGATCTCTAATTCTGTAGGCTGCTTTGACAGTGTGGAGAAATCGATACTTCCATTGAAAGCCAATAGTCCTGAGTACAAGCCTGAAAGTGTGTGTGTCTGCATTGGGTTCCTTGTGTAAATACTGTTTGATTGCTAAAGTAGACCCAGTTTAAAGTTTGTCAATGTTATGGAGTCATCAAATATCATGTCTACATCTGTCTGTTCATCACCGAAATATTTTTGTCATAATAGGATTGTTCGCTTCGGTGAATGTGACCCAGCTGGCGTTGCTTATTATCCCCAGTTTTTCGATTGGTTTCATCAAGCAATGGAAGCTTGCTTCGAAGAATACTTGGAGATTTCATATGCTCAAATGATTGAAACAGTCGGATTTCCTGCTGTGCAAACCAGTGCCGAGTTCAGATCACCAATTCCTATTGGCTCTGCAATAGGGGTAGAGGTTTGTATTGAACGATTGGGAAGAAGCTCTATTGAGTGGCGCTTTAATATCTGGAAAGACAGTACCATAGCTGCTATTGGGCGTGTGAAAACGGTTTGTATCTCTGTTGCAGGGGGTGAGTTTCAGTTTGCGTCGACACCAGTACCGTCTCAGCTGATTCCAAAACTGAAGACGTTGGTCATCGAAAATCACTAATGTGTAATGTGACAGTCTCTTCCATGTCTTGGTGGGATGCAAGGAGGTCTTCTACTTGCATTCGCTTTCTGAGATCGGACAGTGAGAGCAAAAATGTGTAGATGGGTTCCTTTTTCCCTTTGACCTTTTGGGCTCCGCGTGAGTAAAAAGGGTAGTCATCTTTTAACGATTCGTAGATGGTTTCGCTTACTTGGATATAGCTGGGGATTCCTGTTGATTCCATTCTAGAGGCCGTATTCACGGTGTCTCCCCACAGGTCGTAGATACTCTTTTGTCTACCGATGACCCCTGCGACCACTGGACCTGAATGTAGGCCGATTCGGATCGACAGATTGCTGTCGAGTTTGACATTGAGTCGTTCCATCGCCATCAATAGTGCACAGGAAAATCGCATTGCGGTGTGTTTATGGTGTGGGTCCGGTGTTGGTGCGCCGCACGCCGCCATGTAGGCATCTCCGATTGTTTTGATTTTTTCAACACCCACCCGAAAATGGGAGTATGGGCATTTTTAATGATAGATTTATCAGCCAGATGAGCAGACAAAATAAATTGTCAAGTCATTGATTGTCCTTTTGCGCATTCTACTTCAGAATTAAGAGTATTGAAGTGTTTGTTTGGAGAAAAGTGTTTGTATATGAATTCTAAAAATAAGATGTGTAAACATATTCATCCACAAGAGACATTAGAGTCTTATAATGATCGTATTAAGAAATGTGTGGTTATTAAAAAAATAATTTTATAATTTTTTATATTGTTATATAAAAAATGAGTAATTACAAATTATCTGGAAATGCTTATTCAAATGTCAGAGAAAACTTTGATATGAGTCATGAAGATGCACATAAGTTTGCTACCGCAATTGATCAAAACTATCAAAATGGTGGAGGTTTTGGTTACATTTGTATCCCAAAACCAACTGAAAATGGTCAACCAGACTCAAACTTTCAACAATCAACTGATGTTGAATGTCGTTATGCTTTCATTGGTCCTAATCTAATTCAAAGAACAAATCCTCAAGATCAAGCTGGAAATGCAAAAGAATTTAATGAAGAACAATATTTTGTATTTAATGGAAGTGTTGCTGATTTGCAGGCAACAAGTCAGGTTGCAATCAATAATTTAGCAGAAGCAAAGAGCGCAACCAATCCTAATGGTTTAGGATTAGAATAAATTTGTAAATAAATTAATTTAATTTATTTAACTAAACGATAATGAATGTAATCATTTTTTCTAATTATTTTGAGAACATCACCTCTTTTAAAATTTAGATATCTAACTACAGGATCACTTTTTAATATAATAGGGAGATGATTACCATATTTATCTAATAATTGTTTTTTTTCATGATCATTTAATTTAATGTGAGGTGAATAGTATTTATGTTTGGTTATATTTATAGACATTTCGATATCAGTGAATACTTCAATTTCAAGTTCGGATATGTTTATGATTTTTTTGGCTGATGGAGTGATTTTATCTTTGTAAATTATAATGCAATGATTAATATCATTATCAATCATAGTTTTCATATATATTTTCATATATTGAATTGTTAAATTATCATTACAATTAAATATTAGGATGTGATTATTATATTGATCATTCATGAGAATATAATTATCACATTCATTGACAAGAGTATAATTTCTATTTAATAAAATTTCAATACATTTAGACATTATTAATTTTTTAAATAAATTAATAATTAATCAATTTAATTATTTTCTTGATTGTGTTCATCAATTAATGATTTACTTTTTATATATATGTTTATTATACCAATAGTACCTATATGACATTTAAAATATAATGGTTTATTTTGACTTGTATATATATATAATTTAGGTCCTAATCCAGATAATTTAATTAGTTTATGTAATTGTTCAATAAAAAAGGTATCTTGATAAATAATAGCATTACTTTCATCTTCTTCTTTATCACCAAATTCAACTTCTCTTGAATATATACCATCAGCAATACATCTAAATTTAGTAGTATTTTGTGTTGATTCAATTTGAATTAAATTACCAATTGTTACCATATCTTTTATCATCTTTTGATAATCATTAGACAATATAATTTGTGGATTATCATAATATGTATCTAATTGTACATTAATATTTTGTATATTTTGTATTTTTATATATGATGT
>CALDQI010000004.1:0-9197 GCA_937911635.1 uncultured Pseudomonadota bacterium
CTAAGATTGAAAAAACCAGTTCTGTCCAACATTCTCCACTGAGTTCATTCATGATCCAAGATATTGAGTCTGTGTTGTCTCCCTTAGCCCCCCCTTTGAGCTGGGGAGTTTGGCCAAACAAGGACAACGCAACAGCGTCAAACACAGCCGTTTTTCCAATGCCGGTTGGACCATGGATCAAAAACAACTCAGAGGCTCCGAATCGCTCGTCCAAGTTCAATACGTGGGTACCGATTAATGATTTAATGTTGTGAATGCGAATGGTATGTAGCTTCATTGATGTATCTCGTCTGGAAAATCAAATGGAGAATAAATATAAGTTGGTAAGTGAATCGGTCAGTGGATCGGTCAGTGGATCGGTGATCAAATTAAAGCGCACTGTGTTTATTGACCAAAGCGGAGAACAAACGTATCTGTTCTTCAGTCGCATCAATCCCTTCTTTAAAACGAACAAAATCCTTGAAGAGCTCTATGGGTCTAAGGAGGGCTTCTGGATTTCCCATGTCGTACTCAACATCCTCTTCAATGGCTTGTTCTGTCAGTCGACCTTCGATTTTACCTTTCAGAGGGGGTGCCACCCCGTCTTGCACCATGCTTTGAACGATATCGTTGAATCGCTGAGTGACTCGGGCAGAGCTGGTGGTTTCGACCTCCATATACAAAAACGGAGGAAGCTCGGCATCATTCCATGTCAATTTTAGTATGTACTCTTCCATCTTTGACTCAGGTCCTTGCCAGCGAATCATCTGACGCCATATGGGCGCCAACATCGCGACAGGAGGTGGACGTTCATCTGGGTCCCCAGACAATGGAACTACCCATACTCCTCTCTCAGAACCATCTTCCGCTTCAGCAATGCTACACGGCATTGGAGAACCACAGTACCAAGCATTTGCTTCACCACGAACTTTGTACTTGCGATGAATGTGACCTAGAGCGATGTATACATACTGGTCTCCAAAGATTTCACCATCGAGACCCTTGTCAATAATCCGATGAATCGACCTGGGCATCTCTCCCAGATTGTACTGCTCATCCATAGCGGTCAAGTGCCCCATCGCTATCAAAGGAACATTTCCATGTCGCTCGCGGGCCAAGTCCGCCATCTCACTGTATACAGATTTCAACGCTTTTCGAATCACTGCATGAGACTTTCCTACCTGATCCGATGTCCATCGAATACCCAAACGAAACTCACTGATGTATGGAATTGCATTGACAACAGCACACACTTCACCATCGATCTCCAGTGGAATGATCCAGTCATTCCAAGAATCCGACCGATTCTCAACACCACCCACAATGTGAATCCCCAATCGTCGAGTAACTGGACATAGCGCGTTCAACTGACCTGCAGAGTCATGATTACCAGCTGTGATCACGACATGTGAAAGCGTCTGTGTATCCACCAACTGTTCCAAAAAGTTAAAGAACATTGTACGAGCGCTGTTGGGGGGATTGGCAACATCAAACACATCCCCTGCAATAAGAAGTACATCTACCTTTTGCTCACGCGTCACCTGAACGATCCAATCGAGCATTCTCTGTTGCTCTTCTTCTCTAGATACACGTCGTAAACTAAGCCCGAGATGCAAATCTCCAGTGTGTAAAATTTTCAGGGGTCGAGTCATAAACACTCCAACAAACGATTGCTCTAAATCATTGGGAAGAACGGGAAAGGGTATGGAAGGGATGTATTAGTATTGCATAAAAGAAGGTTTATCCACAAAATCAGGTCGTACCTCGGACAAGTTTTGACCATTGACATCCATTTACTCTGTACACGATGACCGAATGACAAATCGGACATCTTTAAGTGGTTTATTCGGCTTTTCCATCTACGAACGATCTGCCTTTCCATTGCACTGAAACTTTGGTCGTCGATCTCAGTAAAATCCAAATCACCAATACATTGGCCAGTGGATGACAGAATGCAAATCGACCATCTCGGCCATCTCGTAATTCTTGTCGATAGCGAAATGCAGTCTGAAGAAGCACAATGGCCCACAACCACAACAATACACCTATAGAAGTCACTTCCCAGCTAAACAGAATCAATCCGACAGTACATGACACTGCCAATACAAATGGTAACAAAGCACAGATAAATAGAAAAAGTGCCGCGCCAAAACCAGCAACTGGATTTCGACCTAAGCCTTCATACAAGTTCTTTGTGTATCCATTGATGATCTCGCTGAGCGAACGATATAGACGGACTCTAAACGCCCAAGCCGCCGGTCTCACTTGAACCGCCATACCTTTTCGTTTCACCATCTCCGCAAATCGGACATCTTCCAACACCTGATCGCGAACAGACTTGTGTCCTTCTATTGTAAAGTATGCGGACCGTTGCATCGCTATGCATTGCCCATTGGCAAACGCATCAATCTGAGAGATATCGTTGACTCTATCCAGATCAACAGCACCTCGAATCAACCAGCCCACTGCTGGAATCAATACCTTTTCCCAAAACCCATCGACTATCCAAGTCCCAAATAGGCTCAGCATCGCTAAGTTGTTGTTCTTGGCTGTTTCTACGATGGCCTGTACCGCCTTGGGATGCAGACGGACATCGGCATCCACAAAAATCAACCAAGCCCCTTTGCTTTCTTTCGCTGCTCGAAAACAAGCCCATGGCTTTCCAGCCCACCCTACAGGTGGCTCAACCCCTTCCACTACACGCAATCGAGGATCTCCATCGGCAACTTCACGAGCGACATCACCTGTACCGTCATCGGAACGGTCATCTACCACGACGACTTCAAGTTCGGGCCAATCAGAATCCAGAGCGGCTTCTATACAAGAACCGATATTGAGAGCCTCATTGCGCGCAGGTATACAGATACTCACCGAAGATGACACTCTCGATTCGCTCTGAGGCTCTGCAATCTCCCACTTGCGCCCCCACTTTGATACCGCAACAACCATCAACATCCAAATTAAGGATAACAAACCAAGATACCCATAGATTAATATCTGTCCAACCCAAGGTTCAGTCAGCATGAAACCTCCGAAGTCTACCTTTGTCCACGTAGACCAAGGTGGAATCTTCATCGCCCTCCTCTAGTTCAATTGCAACACTTCTCAGCATTTGATCGGGGTGCATCACCACCTTGAGTTTGGGCTTTACGGATCGACCTGCTGCGACTGCGACACCAAGACCAATGATTGTATCCTCGCCTATCGAACAGCCAATCAGCCCCAATGGAGCATTTTTTGCTATTCCATTGTACTGTACTTGAACCAACCCACCAAAATTCATATCCATCAGGTATCCGCCCCGTTTGACAGCCGCGTTTTGTCCCAACACCCCTAGTTGAACGACTCCTGCTACTGCAGACCCTTCAGATAAGACAGCATACTTTACCATTCCTTGTCTCTGTACCACCGAATACTCTGAGAGCACTGACCCCTCGACAACTGCAAGTTCTTCTACTTTTGCACCATCTCTAAGGACACAGCCCCGGACAACGGCATTGGCCCCAATCGTTACGTAATCTCCAAGCAAACACCCTTCCACGACGGCTGAAGGATGAATCTTACAGCCCTTGCCCTTCTGAACAAATCTGCGAATTAACTTACTGGGGTCTTTGCTGAGAGAGAGGACCATTGCCATGCCAAGTCGAAAGATCATCTTTACGACATTGTTTCCCACCAATTCACGCCAAAGATATGGTCCTAAGGACAACAGATTCCCCCACAGGGTTTGAGACCAATGTCCCACAGGAATTACAATCGCATCAGAAAGAGGTAAACTGACAAAATCTGCCCCCATTCCTTCTTGCGGAGCGGGTATTTGAATGGGATAGGTCTTCACATCAATCGGCAGAACTTCTGATCGATTTAATCTGTCCAAATCCAATCCAGCAGGTTCTGTGAGCCAAACCATCATCGGAGTATCTTCGTCAAACCCAATCTCTCGTACAAAACCGCCTGCTGCACCCTCTGCCCGCCATTGCACGTCCTTATCTGAACCACTGACCATCTCTAAGAAGAGGGCGATTGCCTGATGAGACACATGTACATCTTCCCGAATCCACAGTTGAGCGACTCCGTCTGAAGACCAGTTCCCACCATTCAGTTTCACTGCCCAATCTTGAAGCTCTCCCAAAGTTTTACCAAGTATCGGAACCTCTGATACCTCTTTAACGATAGACTCATCTGGCAATGAATTTGGAAAACGATGTGCAATGAACATACTCAATCCTCTGCTTTGATGACTTCGGAAAGCCCAAACCCCAACTTGCTTTACCAAAGTCGAACGATGTACAATGAATCCCAAACGCTTGAACACACCGCGGAATGATCAGGTGTCTGTTCCACAGTCAACAATACGGGAAAAGCATCTCGAAGTCGATGAACCCCTTTATGGTATTCATCTGGCATCACAGACGCATCTGCATCCACTATCCAATAACGGATTCCGCGACGTTTGGCGATTTCGTGAACACGCGATCGGAACAGACCATCTTCCACAGATTCATTCTCACGAATCGTTCGAAGTACACTCAACGAATTCTCGTTGGCTGGGAAATTCAACGTGGTTGCTAGAGGCTTCTCATGCCATATCTGACTTGCCATGTATGGACGCCCACCAGTCAAAGGATACAATCCAACGATGCCTTCAGGAGTGTCTTTGATTCGACGGACTTGCAGAACGAATGAAAGATCTGTGCAGATTGGAAGTGTACGAACGGGAGAAACGAATAGAGTCTCCGCAATCGCCACTGCACAAAACACGTAACACCTTGATTTCCAACGATGTACCGCTAGACCGGTGAGACACACTATCGGAATCCAAGACAGTCGGTACAACAACGTGAGGTGATCAAAGAAGGGCAACGACTCTAGAAGTATATAGGGCAATGGAATCCCCAATCCGGAGATTAAAAGTGGTTCAGCATTCACAACCAGTACCGGCCCCAATGAAAGTATACACCCCAACAAAGCAGCCCAAATACTCCAGTGTCTCAATGCGAATCTAGTGCACCACAGACAGGTTCCCAAAATCACCCAGCCAATGTACGACGAGTGCACAAACTGTTCACCAAAACGAGATACTTCAGAAAAGTCTGGAGACATATAGGACCATGGAACAAAGTAGGTCAGTGGATCGGCGGCGCCGATCGTCCTCCGTACACTGTCCATCTCCGCGCTCCCTTTGATGCGAAGAAGGTTTCCAGTGCCGCTAGACAATGTGAGGACCCAGTATGTAAACACTGACCAAATGGACAAAACCATCGCACCAATACAGAAGGAACGCTTACTTAACGCGACTCGTTGATGCATCCATTGGACAGTCGCTATCAGAATAAAACCAGCGACACCATACCAAGATGTCCCAATGACAGGAAGAATCATCAGCCAGGCCAAACTGTATCCTGCCAAAACTTGATTCCACCCTAGTAATCCGAGAAGAACCCACCCCAAAGACAAGACTTCCGTCGATCCGTTGTGAATACCTGTACGAATCACCGTTGAGACTTGAATTAGAAATGCGGATACCAAAGCTGTATCATATCGAATCCACATCGACTTTCACTCTTTATACCAAGCCTGATGCAACAGATACATACAAACCCCTGTCCATACAACCTGCAAGTACACGGTCATATTGAACGCCTGTATCGGCTCTAGAACCATAGAAAGTGGCAACATCCAAACTAACCCAGTCCAATCTGCTGGAACCAAGCAACCACCATTGGGAGCGTTGATCAACGAGGTGCACAATGGATCCGAACCACTCAAAATCGCATCCGAAACGTGCCACAGGCTCCAAAACCCGTTGGACATGTCCGATACCGGCGCACCCATCACACTGTTGCCACCAAAAACAACTGGATAAAAGAACAACAACGGCACTGCCAACATCCAAAAAGTCGAAAAGCGATTGGGCAAATGAATGTACATTGGCTACAAAGATAAAGAGTGAAACAAGCAAATTTGAGGAGTACTGAATGAATCCTATTATCCTGTTGGCGAGTTTAAGCCTTGCTGAAGCCAAAAAATCTAAGTCTACAGACGCGACTACCGAAACGACTACCGAAACGACTGCCCCTAAAAAGAAGGCTAAGGCGCAAAACGTTCCTGATGACAAAGTGAGTCAGGCCTACGCAGCCAAATTATTGGACACCGTTGGTACTGGGTTTTCTCCAAATTCTGAAGGACTCACCTATACAAAACTCACCTTTGCTGCAGACAACACATGGCATGCAGAGGGTTTGGTCGCGATTATGGATGAAGATATGGACTGTGTAGAAACTGGAACGTGGATGATGGACGCAGCCAAATCAGAGACCGCCACCAACATGACCTGGACCATGACCAGTACAGACTGTCCGTCACGTGTCGCCCCTATGGAGATGCGCCTCGAATTGGTGTTGACCGGTACCGCTGCTGGAGTGCATGCCAACTTCCGTTGACGCCATCTTCCGTTACCGAATATTGAATCACGATTGTGGTGACCGATACTTTGCCATTTGCTGTTCTGCGGCTCGGAATCCTTCCAACGCCGCAGAAGCAATACCCCCGGCATATCCAGCACCTTCACCAATCGGCATCATCCCTGGTAAACCAATCGCTTCCATCTGATCATCTCGTAGGAATCGAAGTGGCGCAGTGGTTCTCGTCTCTGGAGCAATGAGGACCCCCTTTTCACCCGCAAAACCCTCTATCTTTCTGTCAAAGAAAAGAATGGCTTCACGAAGCCCTTCGGCTATCGGTCTTGGAAACAGTTCCCAGAGATTACTCGGTGTCACACCTTGAGTATAGGACGTTCTCGGTAAGTCTGTTGAAGGTTCCTCCGTCAAGAAGTCTGACACTCGCTGCGCTGGAGCATTGAATTCACCACCGCCCATTTCAAATGCTTTTCGCTCTAAACGATCTTGAAATTCTACACCCGCCATCGGGTCGTCTGACCCAAAATCTTCTTTGGTCACCTCAACAATGATGGCAGAGTTGGCCCAGAAGGCCTTCCGACCTGAATAACTCATTCCATTAACGACAACGCGGCCTTCTTCACTAGTAGCACCAACGACTGTACCCCCAGGGCACATGCAGAAGGTGTGCGCCCCTCGCTTACCACTCTCCTTAGATGGACGGGAGACTAGACGGTAAGAAGCCGCAGGGAGTTCTCCTCGCTCGCTTCCATATCGGGCCATATCAATCAGCTTTTGTGGATGCTCGATGCGGGCACCAATGCGAATGGACCTCTGCTCAGCCTGTGCTCCAGAATCAATCATCATTCTCCATGAGTCTCTGGCAGAATGACCTGTTGCAACCACAACAACGTCTGCTCGTTCTTCTGACCCATCTCGTAAACGAACACCCACGCAGTTTCCTTGTTCTGTTAGCAAAGCGTCTACGCATGCACCAAATTGCACTTCCCCGTTCAATTCTAGGATTCTCCGCCTCAGATTGGGTAAGATTTGACGAATTTTATCGGTACCCAAATGCGCCCAGCCTTCTTCTAGAATTTCTGGGTCCGCACCAAAGTCCACCAATCTTCGAAACACCCAGCCCAATTCACCATCGCGCCGGCGTGTGTATATTTTCCCATCGGAGAAGGCACCAGCTCCGCCTTCGCCGTACACTACATTGCTCTCGGCATCCAATTTCCGATGTCGCCAGAAATCTCGTACATGGTAGTGTCGATCTTCAACGGCACCCCCACGCTCTAGTAACAAGACGGATGAACCACCTTCGGCAAAACGAAGTGCTCCAAACATTCCCGCTGGACCTGCACCAATTACGATTGTTTTGTGACCTTTTGGGAATATTGGCGTATCTAAGTCCAGTTGAATCTGTTGATATCGCTTCGCATCGCGCTTGGAGTACGCTCTAACCCCATGCTGTTTTTTTCGAAGGGTCTTCTCCTCATCTTTGAGCACGACTCTGTAATTTGCCTGCCAAACTGGGGGTCTTCGTCTTGCATCGACACTTCGCTTTAGGAGCTCGCATTCAACCAGTTCATCTGCTTCAATTTGTAAATGTTTACACAAAGCCCCATTTGAATCTCCATCCTTACTCCACGGGACGTTGCTAACCAAGAGTGCCATCTTTCTTTTTTCCTTCAAACGAGTTATGTTCGGGCGACAAAATGTGATTATAACCCACTTTAAATCATCCCAGTAAGGGACACATCTCAGAAGAGAGGAGTTGAATATGCCCATTCGTGTAGCAATTAATGGATTTGGTAGAATTGGTCGATGCGTATTTCGTGCAGGATTTGCGGATCCCGAGATTGAATTTGTTCACATTAACGATTTGACAGATGACAAGACCCTTGCACATTTGTTGAAGTACGACTCCGTTCACGGACGATTTGAAAGCCCAGAAGCCGTCGACGGTGGAATCAAAGTTGGTGACACCATCATCTCCACTTCTGCAACCAGAGACCCCAGTGATCTCCCATGGGCAGAAAAGAACATTGATGTTGTCTTGGAATGCACTGGTTTCTTTAGAACCTCCGATGGTGCTCAAAAGCACATCGACGCCGGCGCTAAAAAAGTCATCATTTCAGCACCTGCAAAATCAAGCGACGTACGTACCATCGTGGTTGGTGTAAACGACAGTGATTTGCAATCCGGAGACACCATCGTTTCCAATGCCTCTTGCACCACAAACTGTTTGGCACCCGTCGCAAAAGTATTGGACGAAGTATTTGGTATTGAAAGTGGTTTGATGACCACAATCCATGCCTTTACTGGCGACCAGCGCTTGGTAGATGCCCCGCACTCCGACTTAAGACGAGGCCGTGCAGCAGCAGTCAGTATGGTTCCGACGTCTACTGGAGCTGCAAAGGCCGTTGCCTTGGTTCTTCCACAGCTGAAAGGAAAGTTGAACGGAATGGCGATTCGCGTACCAACACCAAACGTCTCTTTGGTTGATCTTTCCTTCAACACACGTGAACCAGTTAGTAAAGATGCCATCAACAACGCTTTGACAGCCGCGGCTGAAGGTCCGCTTAAGGGAATCCTAGCCATCTCTACTGAACCATTGGTCAGTGTAGATCTTTGCGGCAATCCAAACTCATCGATCGTAGATGTCTCGCTCACAGAAGTACAAGGCGAGAACTTCGGTAAAATCTTAAGTTGGTACGACAATGAATGGGGATTCTCCAATCGTATGTTGACCCTCACCAAGAAACTGATGAGTTTCTAAGACTTCGATCTCCTTCGACCCATACAAAGGAATAT
>CALDQI010000005.1:0-2460 GCA_937911635.1 uncultured Pseudomonadota bacterium
GCGACTTCCAAACTATGCTCTGTTGTATGCTTGATTGCCGTCTTTTGTGTATACTATCATTCAAACAGAGTGTAGGAGAAATGAGATGTTACTGTGGTTAATGGCTTGTGGAGAGGAACCCAAAGGTGAACCGGAAGTGGAGACGCCCACTGTCCTAGATGTGTCTGCGCAGATTCAACCCTATCTGGAGAGTTCAGGTGCTCCGGCGCTGGGTACGGCTCGAATCCAAGGTGACGTCGTGACCGAGATGGGTGTGGGTGGTGTTCGCAATATCGAGATGGATACGCCCGTTGAACTTGAAGACAAGTGGCATTTGGGGTCCTGTACCAAAGCGATGACGGCATCGCTGACAGCCACCTTTGTTGAAGAGGGGACGTTGTCTTGGGATACCACACTGCAAGAGGCTCTCGGTAGTTTGGACTACACCATTCATGAAGACTATCAGAGTGTCACCATTGCGATGCTCTTGGCGCACACTGGAGGCACTTGGGGCTCTTTGCTGGAGCACACCAATACTTGGCAGACCATGAGTACGGCTCGTCCTGTCATGGACATTCGGCAAATGGTCGCAGAGGATGTTCTAACAGAAGCCCCCGAGGTGACCCCAGGTACGACGATGTTGTATTCAAATGCGGGGTATATCATCGCGGGAGCCATTCTAGAGCACATGACAGGGACATCTTGGGAAACCTTGATCACCGAGCGAATTTTTGAGCCCCTTGAGATGAACTCTTGTGGCTTTGGACCACCCGATGTGGATGGAGACATTGCTCATCCTTGGGGACATTACGAAGGCAGCCCCCTCGATGTAGACAACCCTCCATCTCTTGGCCCCGCTGGGACAGTGCACTGCTCGCTAGCGGATTGGGGCTTGTACATCATCGATGCATTGAATGGTGTACAAGGTGAGCCGGCGTTGTTGCAAACGACTTCCTACACTGCCTTGTTCGCCGACCAAGGTCATGACTATGGTCTCGGCTGGGGTATTGCAAACCGAGATTGGGCTGGGGGAACAGCGTACACTCATAATGGGTCGAATACTTTGAATGCGGCTACCGTTTGGATGATGCCAGAACTGGATGAGGCCTATCTGATGGTTGCCAACAGTGCGGAGGATGAGGTCTGGCAGACGTTTGATGAGCTGGTGGCGTTTTGGGTTGAGTATGATGCTGAATAGACGGAGTCACCGATCAAAGACATTTGGTTGAGAGGCAATCAACCTTCTCGCGTCGCAATCTGGAAAGGCAGCCAACAGTTTTTCTAGCGTAGTCTCATCCAAATTGTTTCCCTTGATTCGCAACTTTTTCAAAGAGGGAAGGGTGTAGAACCATTCGGGTATTTGACTGATTTTATTATAGGTTAGGTCCAACTCTTCGAGTGTATGGAAGTGTTTCAGTGCTTCTGGAATTTCAGTGAGTTTGGCTTGATACAAATACAGGCGTTTTAACTTTGTCAACTTTTCAAAGCCTTCAGGTATCCGTGACACTTGATTCATACAGAGTTCGAGGGTGTGAAGATTGGTGAGTTCTCCGATGCTGTCCGGTAACGATTGCAATGTGGTGGTGTAGTTGAGATAGATCTCTTCGAGGGCTGTACAGTGTGCAATACTCTCTGGTAAAGTTGTTAGGTGAGTTTGCTGGAGGGTCAGACTGCGCAGTCTTGTCCAATGACTTAGGTCCTCAGGTAAGGATGGAATCCTCGTCTTTGACAGACTCAGTACCTCTAAGGTTTCCGACTTGATTAAAGCTTCTGGTAAGAAGGTCAGTGGATTTTGACTGCTGTTGAATTCCGTTAGCCCAGACTGTATACACACGTCTGGGATGCTGGTGAATTTGTTGTAGGCAATCCGGACGTCTTTGAGACCACTGGGCAGTTCCGCCGGAAGTTCTTCTAATTGGTTGTGTTCGACATTCAGATATTCAAGCTGAGCCAGCGGAGTGAGTGAATCTAGCGTTCGTAAATAGTTCTGCTGTAGGTTCAGTTTCTTTAGATTGGGCAACAAGAGTAGACCATCCGGTAGAGACATCAGAGCATTGTCTCTGAGAACAATTTCTTGTAAATCTGGAAGGAGGTCCATCCACTCTGGTAGGGTACGGATACGATTGCCTTGTAGGTCCAGTCTCTGGAGATTGATGAACTGTAGAATAGTATCGGGGACAGTTGTGAGAGATGCATTCGTCCAAGATACAGTAGTCACCGATGTGAGGGTGACCAAATTGATGTCGAACAGTGTAAGGTCTACATTTTTCAAATGGAGTCTTGTGAGCTGCTCATTAAAGGTCGAAGATAGACTCGCTAGTGTACAGATGGCCCATAAGATGGTCGTGCTTCGAGTTTCAACAGATGTCCCGATGGACTGGAAAGCCTTGGCTACGGTATCTGAATTCACAAAGGATATTTCATCTCGAGACAAAAGTTCCTTTCCAGCGATGGTATTTAGTAGGTTGCAGAAGTCTTCAA
>CALDQI010000006.1:0-3435 GCA_937911635.1 uncultured Pseudomonadota bacterium
TGGGATTGCGTGATAGACTGCGTCGAGGTTTTTCAGATTCTTCCAGACCAGAACCACCAAAAGGTGCCTCTAATTACATCTTACTCATCTTGGATTCTTGCCGATATGATGCTCTGATGACAGCCAACCTCAAGATTCTCCATCGATTGGGGAATATTGAAAAGCGCTATGCCTATGCCACTTGGACTGCACCCTCTCATTACAATCTCCTGATGGGACTGTTGCCTCATCCAGCGCCAACCAATGTCTTTGCTAGCACGTATTATAAAAAAGATTTTGAGCATTTTTCCAGACGCCTCGGGATTGCCAATTTGGGTTTTGACAGTATGGTTCCAAGAATGTGGCTGCCGCATCACCTCAAACATACACTTGGGTACTATACACGAGCCATCGTCTCGATGCCCGTTCTGAATCCTCATACACCCATTGCCGTAGATTTTGATTCATTTGAGATGGCGGAGAGGCACAACGATTTACTGGGAATGACACGCAAACTGCAATTTTCCTCTGAACGGCCCACCTTTTATCTCTTGAATACGGGAGAGACACACTATCCCTATGCTCCAGTTGATGAACCAGAGTCTCAGTGGCCACGTATTCACGGAGCACATGGAGTGTTCAAACGAATGAGTCAAGGCCAAGGATTTTCCACCACGGAATCCCCCGCATTCTTCAATCAAGAGAGACTCGAACAGCTCAAACAACGCCAAATCCGCGTCCTACAATGGGTTGAGAAGGGACTGGAAGCGCTCTTCGATTCTGTTCCAAAGAACACCTACATTACGATAACAGCCGATCACGGTGAACTCTTCGGTGAGGGGAACTACTTCGGTCACGGACCCATCATGCATGAAAAGGTCTTGGAAGTACCGTTCATAGAAGGCTTAATACGATAGTACCGTTCTACATTTGCTCATCGTTAATTAGACGGAAGACTTTTCGATGCGAACAACTGACCCTATTACTGTCTTTGTAAGATTGCACACGCTTCGCCATCCCCCAAAACACAAGCGTGTTTCATCACGCGAAACGCTTCTTGTGGATCAGATGCAACCCCCTGTCCCTGGTGAAGCATGGCCGCATAATTGAAACAGGACTTGGCATGATTTCTCGAGCAATTTTCTTTAAATAGATGTGCCGCTTGGGGTAGGTTAACTCGTGGAGACTGGGTATAAATAAACGCCTCTTGTGCACAAGCATCCAAGTTTCCAAACTCACAGCCCTTTTGAGCGTACATCAAACTGGACGCGAGGTCTGGTGATGTTTGCGACCTGAGAAGATAAGACGCTGCACCACAACTTACACCCTCTTTCATTTCACAGGCAGTCCCAAGCATTTTGACTGCCACAGAGATGTTCTGTTCAACGCCACGACCTTCTGCGTACATGAGTCCCAATCCATGACACCCTTTTGGATCCTTTTGTGAACACGCTTTCTCATAGAGAGTACGAGATTTTTCCAAGTCCACATCTGTACCCACACCTTGCAAATAATAAAACCCTTGCTTTACACACGATCGAGCATGTCCTTGAGAACATCCATATTCGACCATTTCAAATGCCTGTGTTTGGGTTTGTACTGCAGATTGACCAAGTTCATATCGACTGGCGGCTTGATAACAGGACTGCAATTTTCCTTTGCGACATTGATCGACCAAGTCGTCTACAGTTCCTTGGAGTTTGTAAAAACGACTGCACGCATTTTGATCACCTTGCGCACACGATCGCTGATACAGATCCCGAGCCAAATCGGTGTTTTGAACTCCAGCCTCACCTGTCTCCAGCATCATTGCATACGAAGCACAGGAGCCATTGCGTTCTCCAGACACACCCAGATTGCACCCTGTCTGATAGAGAGAAAAGGCCTCTTCAAATCGTCCTGCTCTATAGGATAAAATCCCACCATTGACACAGGCTTGCCCATATTCTAGAGAGCATCCTTTTCCATACGCATTCAATGCAGTATCCAGATCTATATCGGTCCCTTTGCCCTGCTCTAGCCACAGTCCATAAGTGAAACAGCCTCGACCACTTCCAAGAGCGCATGAGCGAGACAGATAGGTCAACGCCTTTGCAAGACTGTTGCTTTGTTCATATATTGCGGCAATGTTGTAGCATGAATATGGATTTTCTGCAGTACACCCTTGTTCGAACAAAGACAATGCCTTCTCCATATCGGACTGTACTCCTCTACCTTCTGAGTAGAGTATCCCCAGTTTATCACACGATTCCGCATGAAAGTTCGTACATGCGCGTTCATACAGTTGTGCCGCCTGTGTCAAATTGATATTGGTACCGATACCTTGTTCTAGGTGTTGAGCCCAGCCAAAGCACCCTTCCGTCGAACCAAGTTCACATCCTTGTTGGTAAAACTTGGTTGACGTGACAGCATCTTCTTGGTTCGAGGCCTGACCCAGCGTAATGAGTCCCATTTGGGCACAAGATTTTGCATGCCCCTTCTCACAAGTTTGGAGTAACAAACCTGTCGCTTGGGATACATCTGGCGCCTGAAAAACACCTTCCGCGAGCAGTATCCCATAACTGTAGCATCCCTCAGCATTGCCTTCGTTACAAGCATCTTGAAACCGTACGAGAGCCTGCTCTTGTACACTTTGAGTGACGTCCGCTAGTTCTAGGCGCGCTAGCTCTACACACCCTCGGGCCTCCTCTTCACACACGATGGCAAAGGTTGTCAACGCGCCATCCCAATCCGATGCGCTCTTATGAGGAATCCCTGGAGCTATTGGTAACTGAGATTGCTTCCATCCCTGCACTGTACAGGCTACAGGTTCTTGCTTAGATGTACACTGATCCATCAACCAAGTTTCCAAGGCGGCCTCATCCCACTTCTTACGTTTCTTGTTCCATTGACAAGACAGTTTATGACCCTCTTTACAAGCCTGAGCAAGATATGTCGCGACAAGTATATCCTCTCGCATACTCTGTTGATGAAACTGAACTGGAGGCGGCGAATGTCATCTTCGTTGAGCTGACATTGTGGCTCTACGGCATCAATCCAATGGCGGAAAACTTGCCCTGGCAACGCATCCCTCAAATCCAATCTACTGTTTTCGTCTCTTACAAATCTTTGCACCGGAACAAACCTCGCGAAATTATCTAAGATCAACGCGAGAACTAGCGCTGGATTGTTGTCTACACTCCACTCCACCGGCGCCTGCGAAGAATCCTCATGACGTAATGGATCTAAAGATTGCACGGCAGCGTTAATAAATGCAAGCGCATACTCTACCTGCCAGCCAAACCGCCGAGCGTTTACGTCAAGCCTTCTCAACGCCTCCACATCGACCTCGAATGTATCCTCCAGATTGAAAATGTACCGCACGGCGTTACGAACAGCGGCCAACGCAAAATCCAAAGCACGCCAACCCTGGTATGTTTCCCCCACTACCGCGCTTTGCAAAAACGGCTGTACTTT
>CALDQI010000007.1:0-5820 GCA_937911635.1 uncultured Pseudomonadota bacterium
TTGCGGGCGACGATGCTGCCAACGTTGAAAAGACGGCAGGCCGACGGACTAAAGTCAAAGTATTCTGCATAATATGTGCTGAGTGTGCAGTGATAACCGTGCGCATAACTTTGCAGCTGGGCTCGGTGTGTTTGATGGGGAAGAAAGTCACGATGAAAATGATTGCCCGTTCCAAGAGATTGATGAACCATGATTCTATTGTCTTCCGTATCTGTCAAGAATGATACCAGTTGATTCATGGATTCATCATTCTTCAACGTTCGAAGTGTTGAATGAATGTCTAAAATACCGACGCCCATTATGGACAATATGGTTGCTACTGTACAAATTTGTGAGACCCTTTGCCCCAGTTTACCACTCAGTTTCAATACACCTGTAAGAGCTATTCCTGCGGCGAGGATACCACAGATATGAACCCCTGTGAGATATCGCATGACGTTGACCTGATCATGCATGGGTAGCAAGTTGTACATCGTTCCAAGATTGGTGCGTCCCAAAAATAGAATACAAGTCACTACAGTCAGCACCATCCAATGTCGAGCGAACCTATGTTTCATTTGATGTACAATGATAATCGACCCTACACCGACCAATATGGTGAACAATGGTACACGACCAAAGTCAAACAGTCTTCCGCTTATGAGATACCTTCCAAGTTTGATAAATGGCAGACCATTGTGGTACTCACGAGTCCAAGGTAGTCCTCCCGCGTAGTCGTTCGTTAGAAGGAGTGGAAATATCCACCATGCAATCAATCCAGTTCCAATTAATATGAAGGCAGGTAGTTTTCGAAACCACTCAAGGATTTTATCTGGGTTGGATAAGAACAGTGCAATCACGATGATCACAGCATACAGTCCAACCCAAAGGTGACTCATCACTGTAAGGGCAAAAAATATGGATGGCGTTCGAACCGGGCAATCATTCGCCAAGTATCGCTTCATCGATCCAATAAATAAGGGTAAGAACAATAGCCCATAATGTTGTGTATACAGACCTTTGATTGTGGAGCTTCGGATTCCAAATCCAATGTTGTACGGATCTTGAATCAATATGGTGCATAGAGCGATACACAACGAAGGCAGTATTCTCAGACCGTACCACCTTAATCCCTTGTACCAAAGACTTGGCATCAGCATCCAAGAAATCAATACTGTACTTTTAAAAATAATTGTGGGTGCAATGATACCTGAAAAAAGTGTCAAAAGCAGTCCCAAAAATAACGATGGCAAGGGCTGGTAAGCAGCAAATAGAGGAACGCCGAGATTCGATTGATGCCACCAAAAATTGAATTCACCACTCGCAAAGATGTGGGCGATGTGAACGCCAACCGCAAAGTGAGCAGAGTTGTCATCCCCATACGGATATTGCTCTGACATCATCCATTCAAATCCAGATAGCGCGATGCCAATACACGACAGGACCAGAAATATTCTTGCTGTGGACTCTTTCAATCGCGAACCCTAACATCGACAAATTCTAAACATTTTTCCGACCACTCCTTAGGGGTGCCATTCTGCAACACGTGCTGGATGGCTTCAGAGGCAATGTGAACGCAGTGATCCATGTTGCAATGCAAAAATAGTCCTTGACGACCAATGGGGTAAATGGACCCAAGTTCTGCGGTCTTTTTTAGAGCGTCCTTCCATAGGTTGACCCATCCTCTGGTATACATTGGGTAGACCTTTGGAATCCACGTTTGTTTAACTTCCAAAGGTTCGGAATATTCAGTCAGAATACCAACGTCCAATAACTGCTCGGTAATTGTGTCTATTACAGAGATAAAGTCCTTAGATTGTCCCCAAGTACCTTCAGGAATTTCAACACATAGGATTTCACATTCCTGAGACTCTAGAGATTTTGAGAATCTAGACGGTTGCGACACTCGTCCAAACCAATACTTGGTTTCAGGGACATACCAAGTGTCGTTTTGAGGAACGATACCCTTTTTATATGCGATGTGTAAAAGATAGATGCCTCGATGTCCAAGATCAAAATCTGGTACGATATCTTCTAAATGACCACTATATAGAACTGCTTCATACTTCGAACTGTCATTCTGAGCCTCAAATTTGGTCGACCAATCAAATTGTACACCCAGTTCCAAGGCTTCATTTCTCATCTGTTGGATCATCGAGCCTAGACCATCTTTTGGATACAGAAACTTCCTTTCCACTTTGTTGGTACCGGTTAGAGACTTCTTCAGTGTCGATAAGGGGTTCGATGTGGAGACTCTCTGTTTGGCGACCGTTTTTGAAATCTGTGACGGGTCGAGTCCCCAAACCTTTTGAACGTAGGGCTTGTAAAATTTTTCATAAGCTGACAAACCGACCCGTTGTTCTACAAATTCTTGAAAGCCGATATCTTCCACCATGGCTTCGCTACGTTCTTTTTCCCACTGTCGGAACTGTATGATTCGATTGGGTCGAGTCATAAATCCCCACGCCATTGACATAGATGTTCGAACGCCCAGCCCTCGTAGAAATTTTCGTGCAGTGATCGGGTAAGGAATGTTTCTTCCTCCAATTCGAAGCAATCCTTGTCTAGATTGTTCTGTCCAGTCAGAAGAAACGGTGAGTTCTTGCAAGAGGGGATGTGACTCGGGATGAACTCTGTGAGAGCCTCGGTCACACGGTATGCCTCTAAACGCTACTGGAGCCAGTAGACCACCGACTTCATCGCTTTCATCCCACACGCGAACAGCGCATCCTTTTCTGGCTAGAAGTATTGCAGCACTCAGACCACTAATCCCAGAACCGACGACCAGATACTCCTTTTCCGTCATTTCGTTGCTGGTAGATTCCAACCGTTCAGGCCATCGTTGTTGTCTGGATCCCATGGAAAATTCTTTTCAGGGATGAATTTTGCTGAACCACTTCCAGATCCACTTCCTGAACCGCCACCGGAACCAGCACCAGTATCTTCAGACCCTGTGTCTTCGTCACCAGTATCCTCTCCGGATCCACCACCAGATCCCGATCCTCCGCCTGATCCAGCACCGGAACCAGCACCTGTGTCACCGCCACCCGAACCGCTTCCACCACCGGAGCCAGCACCCGAACCGCCGCCCGAACCGCCGCCAGACCCACCACCAGATCCATCACCTGAACCACTTTCATCACAGGTGCAGGCCTCCCAGTTGTCTCCGTCAAAATCACACACCTGAACACCGTAAGTGTCTGCAGAACACAAACAGATTTGGGTTGTGCCAGGGTCACAGATACCTTTGTCTGCGCAACCAACAAGGCTGAAAAACAGAAATAACATTGGAACTCCTTTGATTGCGTTTAACCTCAATGGTTATGGCTAATCGTTATGGAAGTATGGATGACATATGTAATTATAACTGAATTTAATGATATTGATAATGGTTATCAATTAATTTCACAAGAACGAAGAGCATGGCTTAGAGGGGATTCAATGTTCCCCTGAATCATGTTCCCCACAATCGTGGTTTTCCCAATACTCAAGAGCTTCTAGTTGTTCACGAGCGGCGACGCACAGTTCGCTTTCGTTGATGTGATCGAAAGAGATATCTTTGCCGAGAGCCATGTAACAGATTGGCTCTAGACCTTCGATATGGAGAGTGTAGTCCATATTGCGCTTTTCTGCCTGTTGTAAAATCTTCAATATAGCCTCTTCCTGATCTTCCAACAGATCGTCTGCATGGATACGCAAATTGAACTGCCTTGTCATAATGGTATCGGCCAATTCTTGCGTGAGCTCTTCGACGAATCCAACGGTCAGATTCTTGCCTTGAAATGCCCTGATAAGTTGATTGACCTCGTTTGGAGAATAGCGGTTGTTGTCCCAATCACGGTAGCGAGTGATGCTGAGAGACTCTCCCTTAAATGCTTCCACGCCTTGAATCGGTAGGGTGGTTTCTACCTCAATGTTGGGGATGGTTCCGGCTAACAACCATCCCAAGTCTGGATTCTTTGTCGTGATATCCCCCAATAAAATCCTGTCTATGGGTAGGTTTTCCAGTCCTTTGAGGGTGTCAATGGGGGTGTCTTTGACTTCGACGTTAAAGATGGTGTTTCGATGAGGCCACGTATTGAGCGCTGTAATGGAATCAGGCGTCAACAGATGAGCGGGGAGTTCGATGTGGGTGAATGGAAAGGCCGATAGATGTTTGACATGCGTGGGGGTGAACAGATCCAATGTACTAAGATTGAGACGTTCTACTTGAGAGAAGTCAATCTCTTGAAACAGTTCGGTCGACACTCCACTAAAGTTGATGTTGTACAAACCTGTTGGTGTGCGATTGAAGTGGTGTTTGATGTATTCTGGTTGCTGTTTGAGCCAGAGGGGAAAATGGCTGTGTTTGAGTGGTGCCAGCGACCCCCATACCAAAGAGTCGATCTCTTCAAGTCCACCAAGACTGATGATGGTATTGGAGTCGCGGTTGGCAAGTACATTGACTTGTGACAGACTGAGGGTGCGAATGCCATTCAGAGTGACGTCATGACGCCCGTTCGCCAGTATGGCAAGGCTTTCGTCATCAACCGATTGCAAACCGTCGAGCTCTAGGGTCATTCGATCTGTCGTTCGATATTGACCCATGATTAGCTTTGTCACTTCGGGGGTGATGCGTTGCAAAGAGTTGAGTTTGGTGATGTCATCGGTACTGGTGTTTTGCATCATGAGCCGAAGTCCTTCAGTACTGAATTCTCCAAATTCAGAGAGCCATCGTAAGCGATGACGAACCTTATTTTTTAGATCTTGAATTTGCCAAAAATGGGTCTCCAAAAAGAGAATGGTTTGTACCCATTCGGTTGTCATCGTTATGTTCTTCAACGGAATCGTGATGCGTCGCTGTTTTCGTTTCCATTCAGGGATGGTCGTTTGCTCAATGGTCTCTTTGCTGCCCCAAAGTAGATGCATGTACGCTTCGGGTGTGATGTGCTCTAGATCAGGAAATGACAGTGTGCCACTGAAATCCTGTATCGTCTTGGCATCAGTGGCTGTAACCTCAGTCACGCCATGTAAAAACAGGGTGCCGCCTCTGACCGATTTCAAGTGCGCAGGTTGTACATCATCGATTCGAACGTGCACTCGATGTCGTCCAGTGATGAGTTCAGCCAAAACAGGTGGCTTCAGTCCTTTCAACCCTTTGAGTTGAAGTTCCTCTGTGAAGGATTCAAAGGCCTGTGCTTCACGTTTGGACAAGGATTGAATGTCATTCAACAAGAGTTTCTGTCCATTAAACTTGGATAGCTGTGAAATGTTTGAAGCGGACAACCTTTTCACTTCGGGAAGGTTGAGACTGCTCGCCTCAATACTTGCGATGTTGTCTAAAAGCCACTGTGGAGGCTCTGTCCCCAAAACAGTCAGGTGCCGTCCATAGGGGAGCAAGTTTTCGACCGAAGCTTCATCCAATGTTTCATCCACCGTAATCGTGTTGAGATTTCCAAAACTCTTCTTAGAGAGTGGTACATCGATGCGATTCACCTGATTCAGATGGAGTCGTGTGGAACTCATGCATCTTACAAAGTCTTCGGTGATATCGTATTTTCCAGTGGTATAAAGCCTTCCCAAAGGCAGCGGGGCATCGCAGTTTTCCAATGCTTCTGTGGGGATCTGTCCGACCACCGCAGCCTTTCGTTCCGTGATGGTGTGAAGATCAGCATGGGTTTGCGGTATGTAATTCGGATAGATGTAGAGGACTTCATTGTGCATGTCTTGCAGTACTTTTGCACTGAGTTCAGATTCTTCTATCCACCGAGTTACCATACTCGTACGTCCAGAAAACGTATGGCTGATCGATGAAGGGAGCACATCCCAAGTCCCAGCAGAGATGGGGTCTGTCTCTAACCG
>CALDQI010000008.1:0-5785 GCA_937911635.1 uncultured Pseudomonadota bacterium
GTCATAGCCTTAGCCGCCACAATGCTGCACGATGAAGTCGGCACATACAACATCACAGCCAATGGAACATTGGTCGCGACTATCCTGATCGGTTGTGCAATCGGTTTTGTCTTGGCCAAACGTGTCAAGATGACAGAAATGCCAGAGCTGGTTGCGATTCTACACTCTTTTGTTGGATTGGCGGCGGTACTGGTAGGCTTTTTATCTTTCATTGCACCATTTACAATCGTTGAAGGAACTGCACACACCATCCACAATGTTGAAATCTATCTAGACGTAGCCATTGGAGCCGTGACCTTTACCGGTTCCATTGTAGCATGGGCAAAGTTGCGTGGTAAAATCTTTGGATACTGGATACCCGGTAAACCATTGTTGCTCCCAGGCCGGCACTTTCTCAATTTGGGTCTGCTCATCGGAATTTTTGCGATTGCGGTTCCTGTAGTATCCTCTCATGATTTCAGTGAAGTGATTTGGGGAATGAGTTCTCTGAACTGGATGCTGGTCATGTCGATCATTGCTGGTCTGCTTGGGGTGCACCTCGTAGTCGCTATTGGTGGTGCCGATATGCCGGTTGTCGTATCACTACTCAACTCTTATTCTGGTTGGACAGCATCAGCTGCTGGATTCATGCTCAGCAACGACTTGTTGATCATCACTGGTGCCTTGGTTGGTTCTTCTGGTGCGATCTTATCCTACATCATGTGTAAGGCGATGAATCGTTCGATATGGAATGTGGTCTTTGGCGGCTTTGGAGCCACCCCTGCATCGACTTCCACACAAGAGGTAGAAGGTGAAATCACCATGATTACCGAAGATGATTTGGTGGACGAATTAAAAGATGCCACCAGCATCATCATTGTTCCAGGGTACGGAATGGCGCAGGCTCAAGCGCAGCGTTCAGTGGATACCTTCACACGCTTATTGCGAAAGCGAGGCGCCACAGTACGTTTTGCAATCCATCCAGTCGCGGGTCGACTTCCTGGACACATGAATGTGTTGCTGGCGGAGGCTAGTGTCCCGTATGACATCGTCTTGGAGATGGATGAAATCAATAACGACTTCCCAGAAACCGATATCGTTTTGGTGATCGGAGCCAATGATGTGGTAAACCCCTCCGCCCAAACGGATCCAGGCTCTCCAATCGCAGGAATGCCAGTCCTCGAGGTTTGGAAGGCTGCGCGCACAGTTGTATTCAAGCGGAAGATCGGTGGGAAAGGCTACGCTGGAGTATTGAATCCCCTCTTTTATAAAGAGAACAATCGAATGTTTTTGGGAGACGCCAGAGCGTCTATCGATAAACTGAATGCGTCTTTAAACCAGTAATCTACACTTTAAATGCTGGTATCGAGTGCCGGTAGCAGAAGTACACACTATAGACTCCGCAGAAATCTGAATCTGATATCTGCGGTGTTTTTATCGTTTAGAATATTGAATATCAGTATCGTATCGTCACAGATCATATGCATTATCATCTGAACGGTCACCATCGTTTTTTGAACTTTACAATCTGTAAGACTTGAATTTATTTGTAAAAAACAATATACCACCAGTGAAACCATACGTGATTTGCAGAGAGTCATGTTGATGATTTCCTTAGATAAAGACCACAGCGTAAGCAGCTGTCACAATAAAGCGCAACTAATACAAGTGTGACTCGTCGCAACAAACGTGATCTTTACAGAACGAATTATTAAATCATAATTATTATGGAGTATACAAAGATGAAATATTTATTTGGGATGTCGTTTTTTCTTGCAGCCTGTGCCAATAAAGAAGACTGTGTGAGCGGTCAAGATTCAGACGCTGACGGCTTAGACGATTGTGTTGAACTTGAAATGGGAACCGATGCAAACCTTGCCGATAGTGATGGGGATGGATTTACAGATGCAGAAGAATTGGATTGTGTCAGTGACCCATTAAAGGGTGATGAAGTTTGCTACTCATGTGGATGGGAACACAATGACCCCGACACTTTGACCTCTACAGGCAACGAAGAAGGGGATGTAATCGCCAATCTACTCATGTCTGATCAATGTGGAGATGAAGTGAGCCTATGGGATTTTCACGGTGGATACAACCTCTTATACATGACAGTTGGCTGGTGCAATACTTGCATTAACGAAGCGACTGACCTACAGACTGTACAAGACGAGTTTATCGCCGAGACCAATCTAGATTTCCAGTTCCTATTGGTTCTGTATGAAAGTTACACTGGATATCCAGCAGAACCAGAAGATGGGGTTGCATTTGCAGAACAGATTGGCAGTCCAAGTTTCCCAGTTTTTACAGATGGTAAGGATATGGTTGTCGGTGCTACACCTCTGACAATCAATCCAAAACGAGAAGTGTGTGCCCTGTCACCAGAACTTGAAATTATCGGGTGCTTTACTGGATATGATGGATACGAAAATGCATTGAACACCATCAAAGATCACGCGGGTCTCTAAGGTATCAGTACGAAACCATAGACACCTCTCCTCTCGGATGCATAATATTTTCCGAGAGGAGTCTGTCTCTTTGTTCCTTGCTCTAGATCCCCTTTTGACTCGTTAAGGTCGAGTGTAATACCCTTCTAAGTAGTACTCGTATGAGTAGATGTCGTTACTTTGCAGGATTAAACTTGTTCCTGCTGCAATTGGAATGTTGATGTTTCCTTTGCAAGGACTGTTGCACATCCCATAATACGCTCCGTAACTGCGTGAATCGTACAGCTTCGTGCTGTTTTGATACACATCGATAGAAGAACTCGACGTAATCAGAGTGGTTATTACAAAGACTTCTGAACTCGTATTCGTCAACACTGTGGAGCCTGAAGGCCCAACCGTTCCAAAGAAACTTCTGCGTGGATGATTTTGCTGAACCAATCTTCCATTGACAAAATAGGTGATGTTGTCAGTGGTTGTGATAGAAATCGATAACGTGCTGCCTGAAGGGACAACCAAGTTGGCATTCCCTGCTACAAATACACCACCCGAATAATTATGGTCTGTTGCGTGCATTGATTCAGATACAACCGGACTTCCATCTATAGACAACAGACAATTCCCGTTGCAAAGTGCAGCACTGATGATTAAATCCTGTCCGGTAGGCACAGTAATAAGGGTGACATTCGAAGTTCCCAACTCCAAAAAGTTACCTGTGTAACTAACATGAGGCTCAGATCCCAAGGACGTTTCTACTGGATGAGCATCCACCGTGGAAGAACCAAAAAGAATCCACATGAATATATAGAAGAACAGTTTCATAATTTTGCCCGGATATCGATCAAGAAGTCGGTCGAAGACTCTAAGGAATACCCCATTCTATCTTAAAATTTAAAATGAGTACACGACTGTGGAAGAAATCTATCCATCGGATATTCTCCAAAGAATACCTGCCGTTGTACACATCGATTGGACCAACACCCAATCTGAAGCCCGCTAATTCATCATTCAGACTCAAAAAACCAAGTAACTTGGTTATCGACCTCTACATCACAAATGGTTCCACTCCCCCAAAAGGCCCTACCCACGTTCGATATTTGAACGCCCCACAATCCATCTGGAAGATCTTCGATGCGTGCAATCGAATTGCCATTGTCAATTTTCTGACTCAAGGATAGAAATGTTTCGGCTGTTGGGCTCCAACTACCATCATGATCCAACAACCCAAAATTGTCCTCGAAATTGGTTGGGTCATCTCCATTTTGAATGGTATACCAGCACACATCAGTAGCACCCTCAGCGAGTGCTAAAAGAATCCCCCGCTCCATCATATCAGCCTGCTCTTCACGCGATGTTTCACCAATAGTGGTAATCCCGTATTCTGTAACGGTAACTGGCAAAGGCTCTACAATGCGCTGAATGTTCTGAATCATTTCCCAAATTGGCATCTCGCCGTCTTGAGAGTACTCTGGAGCCACAGTTGGCGGGTAGAGTGAGTATGGGTGAATCGCCACCGAATCAACAGTATCGAGTAGTGTCGGATGATGAGCAAGCATGTCCGCCAAAAACGACTCCGCCCCAGGAATGATTTGTTCATGGTAAAAAGTGCCGCCTAGGATAACCTCAGCCTCCGGATGTACAGCATGTATGGCATTTGCTGCCGCGATGACGAGAGCACCAAACTGTTCTGGATTGCCTCCGAAATCTGGCTTCCAAAATCGAAAGCCTGCATTGGGTTCATTCCAGATTTCAAATCTCTGGATGCTATCTTTGTACCGCTCAGCAACGATGGCAGCGAAATTGGCAAAATCCGCTGGGTCATCAGGGGGGAAATAATGATCATCTTCAGTCTGTGATGATGCCCAAGGAACACCATATGCCAACATTGGAATGACCTCTATTCCCTTTTCAGAAAAGGAATTCACCACTTGGTCATGATGATCAAAGGTCCATTGACCTTGCTCTGCTTCGATTCGGTGCCACAAAAAGTCACTGCGGATGGTTCCCGCCCCTAGCGCTACGACTTTGTCCACCGTATCGGTTATCTCATTGGTTCTACTGACACTTTTCGCCAAACACAGTGGTTGTTGAATCTCATATTCAGTTCCCAGTTTAACTGGGCAAGTGTCCGGAGATGAAGAGGACTTGTTTGTACATCCGAGCGCCCCTTGAAAAAGGAATGCGGATGCCATTGTATAGCGTAAATCATAAGCCATCTGTCTATAGTCCTATTCATACAATAATAATTAGTAGCTTAGAAGCAACCACCGACTATAGATATAATTTCACATTCGAAGAGGTAACAATATTCTTTTAGACATAAAGAGAACCAACCCAGTATCAAGATTGAGTGACTCTCAATGAGTTGAATGCCCCATGTTTTCCAATTGTTCTTTAAACTTCACACAGGGATCGATGGAGTCAACACGCGGTGTAAAGTAGACCAGATGCGCGTCGCTACCGTATTTCTTTGGATCATCATATTCCAACTCAACTTCACGAAATTGAATACTCAGTACATCTGGAGCAAGTTCCGATGAAAAATACCAAGGCACACCCCTATCTATACGTGTGTGGCCAAACCCAGCAACTAGAACCAGAGCATCTTCAATATTGTCTTCCACTACACGTGCCATCCAAGCATCCTTAAATCGCTGTACAATCACCATAGCCTTGGTCATCTCTTCATTCGAATACCCACAGTGAGCGGTATCAATCTCGGCTTCCAACTCTGTAAGTTCTTCGGAAGTAAGTCCCTTTGCTCCCTTCAAGACTTCCGGTTCGGACATGAAAGATGTCATGATTTGATCTTTTGGTGGATTGGCAGCCAAAATCGGACTGGAATACTGAATGGCAGTTTCAAATATGGGCGCATAGAGTGAAAAGTCAGACCACCCACTCTCAGCCCAATTGACATCTTGGGCAAAGACCCCAGCAGAGGACTGATTCGCCGAATCAACCAGAGTTTGATCATCCAACATGATTTTCTGATTGATCGTATCCAGTACCTTGACCGATTGCTGGGTGAGCAACTCTGCATTAAACTGCTGAGCCTGTTTGGCTCCCTTAGCAATCACCAGTTCATCCAAAGTTTTTTGTTTAGCCAGTGCCGTCGACAATAACGGTTTTGAATAAAAATCACCGTCTTCCGCTGTGATAATGGTTAGAGGTGTTTCACTATCTTGCCGACGCCAATCGCGCGCTAGTGAATAAGCAGCCAAACCGCTACCAATAATAATGAGAGGAGACGTCATACTAGTGTTCCTGTGATTGATGATAGTTATTTAAGGCATCAAACATACTCATGACACCTGAAATCGGTGTGTGCTGATCGATGCCATGACCTAAGTTAAATACGTGCG
>CALDQI010000009.1:0-6293 GCA_937911635.1 uncultured Pseudomonadota bacterium
CATGCCACGGGTACTCGTATGTATGCAATCATCGGAGTCATCGTCACACATCACTGATAGCAGACACTACGAGGTGGATTTTCTTTCGTAGAGTATTGCTTCTGCAAGCCGTTCGATTTTGAGTGATGGTGACGTCAGTACTTGCTTGGCCAATTTGAGTGCGAGTGGATCTTTTGCAAGTAAAGACTGCGCCCATTCCATGGCTTCTTTGCGAGGCTCGTTAGAGAGTCGGTGAATCAATCCCCAAGTGTGAGCCTGATTCGCGAGAATGTGTTCGCCACCCAAGATCACCCCTTTGGCTATAGAGGCCCCCAATAGAGATGTCAGTCGAGTACACCCACCAGCGGCTGGAATCAGTCCTTTGGACACCTCTGGAAGAGCAAACCAAGCATTTGGATCAGCAACGCGCAAATCACAGGCGAGGGTGAGTTCAAAACCACCAGCAACGGCAGGCCCTTGAATGGCGGCGATGCTCACCACATGAGAGCGAGAGATTTGGTCAAACAATCGTTGGGACAGTAAATCGAGGGCATCTTCAACGGTGGCCTTCTTCATCTCATTCAAATCGGCGCCACCACAAAAGGCTCCATTTCCACTCGATTCAATGATCGAAATACGGGCCTCCCTTTCCACTCGAGACCAAATCTGCATCAGATCATTCAGCATGTCGGGTGTATAAGAATTGGCTTTTCTAGGTCGATTGAGGAGAATTCGCGCAATATTGTGTTCAATCTTGCATTCAATGTGTGTCATGGTATACCCAAGTGCAGAGTGTCCGAATGCCGAGTTTGCTTCGTTAGGCTATGTAGAATAGTGTACTGCAATTGGAGAGCCTCGTCATGTCAAAACCTTATACACCCCATTCGAATGAGCGCATTGTGTATGATGGAATTGACGCGTGCCCGTATTTGGAAGGGGAAAGACAACGGACGCCATTGCGTTATCAGTTTATTGATATGACGTCTTCCGGACTCGATGAGTCGTTGTCTGGAGGCGATCGTCGTGTGGGAAGAATGATATACAGAACCGATTGTCCAACCTGCACTGCTTGTGAGCCAATACGGGTTCCAACGCAGACGTTTAAATCCTCCAAGTCACAGAGGCGAATCCTCCGCAAAAATGAAGATGTACGGGTGGTGATGGCAACTGCCTCCTTTTCTACTGAGAAATTAAGGTTGTTTAATAGGCACAAACTCGAACGTGGACTCAGTGCGAAGGAACGAGCTTATACACGTTCGGGTTACGAGAGGTGGCTTATTGAGAGTTGTGTAGACACGCGTGAGTTTCGATATATGATAGGAGACAAGTTGATTGGTGTGAGCATTTTGGACTTTGGTAAGCAAGACATATCCAGTGTCTACTTTTATTTTGACCCCGATTATGATGACCGATCTCTTGGAACCTTTTCAGCGCTATTTGAAATTCAATGGATGCGAGCACAGGGAATGCGTCATTACTATTTGGGACTGTATGTCGGCGATTGCTCTCATTTGAACTATAAATCTAGGTACTATCCTCATCATCGCCTTATCGGAGGCGAATGGCGTGAGTTTACAGATCGTAAAACAACAGTTGAACAATCCCCCATTGTTCCATAACCGGACCGTTTGTAGGGTTGAAACTCTGTTCTTTTCTTGCTACGGTTAAGGAGTACAGAAGAACAAGTCGGAGTGTAGATGTCTTCCTCTGAAAAAAGACCCCCGTGTGCAGGATTGTGGACAACTCCAATGGTGCAAGTCAATGGAGATGTGACGACGTGCTGTTTGGATGAGCACTTGGTCAATAAGATTGGCAATCTCACCGAGCAATCTTTGGCAGATATATGGAATTCTGAGCAAATGAATCAATGGCGGATGGCTCAAATAGAGGGCCGTTTTGAAGACAGTGGTCCACTGTGCACGAGATGTAACTGGCGTTCCGCTGGCGGGTATCCGAACGAAGATGCAGAGCGATGGAAAACAAAGTGGGAGCGACGAAATGGCCGCGATTCGTCTTGATGATTTACGGAAGACGTACCACACCGATTTCTGGAAACCCTCTTTTGAGGCGGTGAAAGGAATCAGTTTGGAAGTCGAGCAGGGGGAGGCGTTTGGATTTGTAGGTCCAAATGGTGCTGGTAAAACGAGTACCATAAAGGTCCTTGCGGGACTTCAAAGCGCGACGTCTGGCGGTGCCTACATCAACGGTATCTCTTGTGAAGATCCAAAGTCACGTCAGCAGCTTGGTTTTTTACCGGAGCGCCCATATTTTTACACGCATCTGACCGCCAATGAAGTTCTACGCTTGTACGGTTCTCTATTTGGGATGTCTGGTCGACGATTGACGGTTCGAATTGAAGAACTGCTCGATCGTGTAGAGATGCGAAAGTTTGCTGATGTACCACTGGGTAAGTATTCAAAGGGCATGCTTCAACGTGTGGGGCTCTGTCAAACCTTGTTGCATGATCCAGACGTGATTTTGCTTGATGAACCAATGAGTGGTCTGGATCCAGTTGGTCGTGCGATGGTTCGGGATATCATTTTGGAAGAACAGACCGCCGGTCGGACGGTGTTTTTCTGCTCTCACGTACTGTCTGATGTGGAGAGCATCTGTGAGCGGGTCGCCATATTGGTGGGAGGAAAGATTCAAACACAAGGAAGGATTGCAGACTTGATTGAATCTGGTGAGAAAAGAATCGTGTGTGCTTTTCAGTTACAGCAGGGAACCATTGAAGATGTAACGGTGGGTCATAATGTGACTCTCATTCCAAAGGGTAGTCTGTGGCAGGTGGTTCTTTCTGAAACGGAATTTGGAACATTCATCCGTAACAATACGTCTGATATCAGTATTGTTGATGTTCGAGTTCAAAGGCGGTCCCTTGAGGAATTATTTGTGGACGCGGTACAAGAAGATCGAGCGCATTCTGAATTGGGAGTCCTAGTATGATGGTTGTTTGGACCTTGGCACTCAATACATTTCGTGAAGCCGTTCGAGATCGAGTGTTGCATTCCATCTTCTTCTTCGCGGTCGTGACGGTATGCGCCTCCTTGCTGCTCAAAGATGTAACGTTGGGTGATCAGGATAAAGTTGTGCGATCTATTGCTGAGGGTGGGATAGATGTATTCGCATCGCTCATCGCTATGTTTCTAGGCATATCAATCATTTGGAAAGAGTTGGAAAAGAAGACGGTATTCACAATCCTATCCAAACCGATGCCCAGATGGCAGTTTGTACTTGGGAAGTACTTGGGACTGAATCTCACCATATGGGTAGAGATTGCTCTGTTGTCCAGTATGTATGTCTTACTGATGCTGTTTCAGCAGGACGTTCCCAGCATGATATTTTTTGTGTCGATGGTTCTTTTGGTGATGGAATTGATGCTTTTGACAGCATGGGCGACCTTATTTTCCACGTATTCTGCTCCCACGACGGCATCGGCTTTTACCATCTCAATATTTACAATTGGACATTTGGCAGATGACTTATGGCTTTTGGGCAGTAAATCAGATTCGGCTTTGCTCGAGCAGATTGTTCATGTCATCTACTGGATCGTTCCCAACTTCGAAGTACTCAGTATTCGTGAACTGTCGGTTCATGAGCGAGAAATCCCTTGGTTACAAGTGGGTTCGGCAATGGGGTATGGCATAGTGTATTCTGCTGTGGTATTGATGGTGGCGGTGGTGCTCTTCAATCGAAAAGACATCCGTTGAATGATTCTTTCGGGTCCAATATGTTCAATCCTTTCGTTATGTTTGCAGGTTTTGCTTTTGTTTTTGGGACGATGGTGGGGTCATTTTTAAATGTCGTTATCGGTAGACTTCCGGAAGGGCGAAGCGTTGTCTATCCAGGGAGTCATTGTCCTCATTGCGGAAGTCCTGTGCGGCCTTATGACAATGTTCCGGTACTGGCCTGGTTTTGGCTGCGAGGAAACTGTAGAGACTGTGGTACACCGATATCTTCGCTGTACCCAACCATTGAGTTGATGATGGGTCTCTTTGCTCTGCTCTTGTTTGATCACATATTTGTGAACACTTGGGACTTCAATGTTGGGAATTTATGCGCATTTTTCTTGTACTTTGCCTTTATTTCAGCCTTGGTAGCGGAATCGTTCATTGATTTGAAATACTACATCATTCCAGATTCTTTAAGTATCTACGCAGCCCCAGTCGCGATGGCTGGCATGTGGGGCCTCGAAACACTCCAACCTGAACTGGGCATAGGGTGGAAGGCCTCTGTTTTGGGTGCCTTTTTTGGTGGTGGTACGTTGGCAGTCATCGCGCTCGTATGGCTACTGATTCGCCGTTATGAGGGAATGGGATGGGGCGATGTGAAACTGTTGCTGTTGATAGGCGCAATGGTCGGTCCTTGGCCGGCTTTACCATTTGTGTTCTTCGTATCTGCAGTACTAGCTGTTTTTGTAGGTGTACCGATTGGACTGTTGCAGGGTAAGGGATGGAAAATGGCACTTCCATTTGGTCCCTTCTTGGCCTTAGCAACGTTGATTTGGTTGTTTCACGCTGAGGAAATCGTCCAAATCTGGTTACCAGGAATCTCCATTTCGATATTTTGACGTGTGAAATGATGGGGTGTAAAAATATACATTTGATCCATTACGAGTGGAATATCATCGGCGATTCAGATACAATTGAACAATGGAACAAAGATTAAATGCAATACTCGCCGAACACCATCCCGCAGCATTAGCTGTCATGACAGATTTGGGAAAACGTTTGTATTTTCCGAAGGGTGTGCCCGTACAGGCTGCACAGGCTAAGGAAGCCGGTTGTGTTTTTAACGCGACAATAGGCGAGTTGAAAGGTGAAGATGGGGCTGCATTACCTCTACCATCGATGAAAGAAACAATTGTAGGTTTGTCGCCAGAAGAGAGTTTTCTCTATCAAGCACAGGGTGGGCGTAAGGATTTACGTGGGGCTTGGTCTCAGCATATTCGTGGTGAGATGCCCGAGTCGTATTCCTTGCCAGTGGCTTGTATGGGACTCACTCATGGACTAAGTATTTGTGCCGATTTATTTGTCGATTCTGACACCGATGTATTGTTGCCCGCTCCTAGATGGGGAAATTACGACGTTATTTTTGGAATGCGTCCACAGGGTAGAATTCACAATTACACCGTGATGAAAGAAGCAGAGGATGTGCGTCAATCTGGATTTAACATAGAAGGGATTCAAGCCGCGCTGACTAATATTCAGCATAAGGGCGTACTCGTTCTCAACATACCAAGCAACCCAGTAGGGTATACTCCCACCCCTGAAGAGGTCGATAGGCTAGTAGAAGCAATCGAAGCGTCCGATAAACCATTGGTGATTGTGCTGGATGAGGCGTACAAAGGAATGGAGTGGTCCAAAGATTCCGTGCAAGGAAGTATTGCGAAGAAATTCTCGGGTTTGGCTCCAGAGAGATTCTTGGTGGTTAAAGTAGATGGCGCGACAAAAGAATTGTTCTTTTTTGGCGGTCGCATTGGATTTGTGACCTTCCTGTGCAATCAGCAGGTAGCCCCAGTGTTGGAAGAGAAGGTCATCGCCAGTATTCGATCGACAGTATCTGCCTTACCATCGCCATCACAGGCTATGGTGTTACGCGCCTTGCGCGCGGAGACATTGGATGCAGAAGTCAAAGAAATCCGTGGACTATTATATCGCCGATATAGAGCGTTAAAAGACGCTATGGACGATTTAGATGTGCCCTATTTCCCATTTAATTCCGCCTTCTTTGCATTGGTCCGTACGCCCATTGATGCTGAGCAGATGCGGAAGTACTTACTTACAAAAGGAGTTGGAGTCGTCGCAGTACCGGCTCAACAGGCCATTCGAGTGAGTTATTCTACGGTATCTGTCGACAATATTCCGAGGATGGTCAATATCATTGCTGAGGCGTTACGAATACATCAGATTGAATGCTGATATCAGCCGCATAAAATTGCAAATAAACTCTTGACGTGTCAATAATAATGTGACATAGTGATATCAACAGAAACATTTGTGTGCAACCTCGATGGTGCGCAACAAGAGGTGTGAGATGACAGAGAAGCAGCAATGGATAGTGTACGGCATTTTGGGTGGGTCACTGGCCTTTAATTTGCTTCATATCATCGAAGGTGAAGATACATCAACCGCTACCATGAATCAGGACTTGATCGAAGAGGTTTTACCCGAAGAAGAGACAGAGGGTGTTGTAAACTCGCTAGATCATACTCACGAACACGAAGATATTGCCCCAGCGGTCCTCTCAGATGAATGGACGGTTGTCCACGTGAGCGTAGAGCATTCACTTACGCGAACATTCCCCAACGCAGG
>CALDQI010000010.1:0-2726 GCA_937911635.1 uncultured Pseudomonadota bacterium
CATTACTTGCTACAAACGGGCTATTCAAATTTCCAAGGTCATTGGTGATAAGGTGAATCTGGGAATCCAGTTTGGTAATCTCGGGATATTGTACGTCAAAATGAGGGACTGGAATCTGGCGGCAGACTCTTTACAAGAGTCTGTGGAAATTTGCGAGTCACTAAATTACCCAGCGCATCACGCTTTTCGAGGTGTCCTGGCTCGCGTGAATGCCCAGTTAGGTCAGATTCAGTTGGCACTGTATTTGATTTCATACAGTGATCAGAAGCTGCGGGGTATACCCTTAGAACATGGGAAGTATTTATGCAATAAAGCGATTGTATTGATTTTGGCAAAACAGGCATCAGAATCTTTGGACGTCATTCAAGAAGCGAAGTCTATTGCTGATGAGCTGAATATACAGTCCAACTCAGAACTTGGTCAAATGATTTCGGAAGTAGAAGAGATGTTTACGCAGTCTCTCTTAGCCGATAGTACCACATATGACAGTTCTTCCAATTCAGATAGACCTGCCAATGATGTAAGGAATGTTGTGGTCGATGGACAAAGGTCTAGAATAGAGAGTGAGGAGGGTCTGAGGGTAAGTGAGCCGACGCTACAGTCATCCGATTCGATGGCAACAGAATCAAATGCCATCGTTGAACTCAATGAAGAAGTCATTCAACAACTCAAAACACAAGCAGAGATGCTCCTGGAACAAGGTGACTTAGATGAAGCAGAGTCTTTGTATGATGAGGCTATCAATTCTTACGCAGAATCACTACAAATTCATCGTCAGATTAACAATACATCTGGTGTAGTTGAATCTCATCTCAAGATAGGAAATGTGTATAAACAGCAGGGAGAATATGAGCAGGCCACTCAAGCATGTACACGAGCCAAAGAACTAGCAGAGAACAATGATTTGACAGACTGGCATGCCGATACACTCGAGCAACTTGGAGATATACAAATGTCTTTGGGTCGATATCCATTGGCGAAGGATCATTTTGAACATGCGTTAACATTGGTCAAAGAGCTGTCAGACAAGCTTCGAGAAAGTTCAGTGCTCAATAAGTTGGCATTGGTACACTTGCAGTTTTCAGAGTACGAACAGGGCATCTCGTATTATACAAAAGCATTGCAAATCGCCAAAGCCGTTGGGAATAAACGGGGTCAGTCTGAAATCTTAGAAAATATTGGTGGCATCTACTTTAAACAAGGGAAGTACCCGGAAGCGATCGAGTATTACGAACGTTCTTTACATATCTCTCAGGAGATTGGCAACAAGAAAAATGAGGCAAGCAGTTTGAGGAACCTGGGAAATACCCACAACTTCCTTGGAGACCTCGATAGAGCTATCGAATGCTTAGAGCAATCCCTACATATCACCAAAGATATTGGCGATAAAAAAGGAGAAGGGGAGTCCTGTGTTCATTTGGGAGGCATGTACGACAATGCAGGAGATTACAAGCAAGCCATTGCGTACTACACAGAGTCTCTCAACATTGCCAAAAGTATCGGAAGTAAAAGAGGTGTTGCTTACAGTTTGGGCTCATTGGCAAGAATGAGTTCACTTCTTGGGGAGACGGCTAAATCTATCAAATATTATACGCAGGCATTGCAAATCTCAAGAGAGATAGAAAATCGACACCATGAAGGCGTTTTGCTTGGCAATCTTGGCGACATCTATATTCGATTGGAGAAATGGGTAGATGCAGAGGATGTGTTGGTTCAATGCATTGAGATATGTACGGCGCTCTTTCCTCCTGCAGCAGGAGCGTTTTCAGGGTCTCTGGCATGGGTGTACGCAAAGCAATCTAAGATGGAAGAGGCGAAGAAACTTCTATCGGAAGGGGAGCCGCTTGTAGAGGTTTATCCATTGGAGCATGGGAAGTTTCTCTGTAAGAAGGCAAAGATCCTTCACATGGTTGGAGAAGTCGGTTCGGTACAAGACGCTATTGAGCAGGCGAAGTCGATTTCTGATAAGGTCAGCAAAACTGGGGACTCAGAGCTGGTTAAACTCATTGTTGAGACCACAGCGTTTGTTGAACTATCGTCCTGAGTTCTAACGGACACGGACGTAGAGTTCACAAGGTGAACTTTACTTCAGCGTTGTCTTACGTCGTCGAAATCCAACCAACGAGAGAAGTGCGAGCAGTCCAACGTGGTCTGTAGCAGTTCCTGTACTGCTGCATCCACCTTTGGCATCGTCATCCTCTTCTTCCTCAACCTCTGCAGCCAAAGGGTCTGTTCCAGCAGCCTGCTCATCTCCATCAGAGACGCCATCTCCATCAGAGTCATCGCTTGCGGGGTTGGTCTCGAGTTCTGCTTCCTCGAGGTCGGTCAAGCCATCTTCATCGGAGTCGATCGTTTCATCATTGCCATCACAATCATTGTCCAGACCATCTTCGATTTCACTGGCTGAAGGATTGATGTCAGCATTTTCATCATCGCAATCGGCTCCACCGAACTCTGACGAGTTGAACCCATCACCGTCTTGGTCGTAGTCATCGGCACCGTCACAGTTTGAGTCAATCCCATCATACCAAGTATCCTCGGCATCGGAGTTGATCGTTGCATCAAGGTCATTGCAGTCATTGTCTAGCGTAAAGCCATCACCGTCTTGGTCGTAGTCATCGGCACCATCACAGTTTGAATCAATCCCATCATACCAAGCATCAGCTGCATCCGTATTGGCAGTCGCACTGGTGTCGTCACAATCTGTACCGCCGTGGTCTACGGAA
>CALDQI010000011.1:0-2605 GCA_937911635.1 uncultured Pseudomonadota bacterium
GAGCGAGGGATACTCTAAGTATCCGAGCGAGCAGTACCAACGTCAACCGAAGAAGACAGCACCGCACATCAACTTTTAGTAAAGAGGTATACTTCTGTATCCGAACTTTACTAGACATTGAGAGCCAAAGAAGACGACCGCAGATTCCTTTTTTAGTCCCGGCGGAGCCACCTCTCATCATTAAACGACCATTGGTAAATCATCGTTTTGCCAGGTTGTACATCAATGGTAAACTTCTTTCGGTCTTTGATACCACCGGATACTGGAGCCAATTGTACACTGTGTTTTCCAGGTGAGATCTGCTTGTTGATGATCGGTGCAGGACCGATCAACTTTCCATCGATGAAGATCTTGGCACTGATGTCAGCAGAGATGGTAATCTTGGCTGGAATCGCATCATCAACATTTTTAGTGGGACGGACCTTTTTCTGTGGGGTAATCCGTACTTCATCAACCGGCTTGACCTTCGTACGCCTAGGCTTCGGTTTGGGTTTGGGTTCAGGTTCTGGCATCTCTTCGAATTCACCTTCTCCAGGATTCACATCAATGATGTCCAACTCTTGTTCTTGGAGTACCTTCTCTTCGATCTGCGCTGGAATCGGATTCACTTCTGTCTTTGTTGGAAAGAACACTTGCTTGACACCAAAGAGTGTCCCCACAAGCAACAACGGAAACAGAAGCAAGAACACAAGCGCAAACTTCTTTCGATCTTTGTCTGGAACCGTTGTGGGTTTTCGACGAGCATTGGGTTTAAACGCCGCTCCACTGAAATCAAGGTGATCTCGTTCCCGCATGGGAGATAATGCACTCAAGGGGTTGTTCTTACGAGCTCGTTGCAGCTCTAAGAGCAATGCGATCATGTCTTGTTGAGCGACAACAGGATCACGAACCAATCCCGCCAGGGCTTGCCCCATCTCATCCGCAGAGAAGTATCGAGCAGCTGGATCTCGTTGTAAAGCACGTATCAAGACTTCTTGCAAACGTTTGTACGAATCACCGAGCTTCATGATTCGACGAATCGGCTCATCTGTTTTCATTAACTGTCGAATACGGTCTGGATCTTTCTTTTCTTTTCGTGTGAACATCTGCTTTGAAGCAGCCATTTCATAAAGTACGATGGCAAGTGCATAAAGGTCTGTGCGTGGTACCACTTGACCTTGGTTGATCTGCTCTGGAGCCATGTATCCCCAAGTACCTCTGAGCACTCCTTTTTTCTGCTCTTCAAACACCGTCTTAGAGACGCCAAAATCCAATACTTTTACAGCACCGTGATTGTTCAAAATGACATTCCCCGGTTTGACATCACAGTGTACAAGTCCCATGGGACGACCTTGAGTATCGGAAGCACTGTGTGCATGATGAAGTCCGTCACAAATCTGGCGACCGATCTCCGCGACAACATGCGGCGGAATAGGAAGACTGTGCTGATGTGCTTGCCGCATCATTTCACGGGCTGTCAACCCTTCAACATACTCCATGACAAGGAGATATAAGCCATCAACCTCTTCAAAGTCTTGAGTGTGCACGATATTTCGATGCATCAACGCAGACGCATTCTTCGCCTCTTGAATGAACAAATTCTTGTGACGCTCTTGGTCACCCAAGTCTGGATGCAACATTTTAATGGCAACACGTGCAGAGACACCGGCAATCGCTTCACGACGCCCCTCAAAGACGATTGACATCGCACTCTTAGACACCTGGCGAACCAAAGTGTAAGTCCCAAGTGCGTGCGGAAATCTGGTGGGAATTCGACTAATCATGACCCCGATTTTAACAGGTTCGAGTGTGAATGGAGTCCGTAAAATGTGGTTTTCACAACGATGACACAGAGTATAGAACGATAACATGCATGGATGCGAACTACATCCGTTCAAGTGCACGGATTCCCAAGATATCGAATCCCTTCTCCATGACTCGAAGCATCGCCTCTACCATCGCCAAACGAGATGCTTTCACATCCGCATCTGCTGCTGTTAGAACAGGATTGCTGAAATAAAACCGATTAAAACTGGAGGCCAGTGCATACAGATACTCGCATAAAATATTGGGACGGTGACTGTTTATGGAAGCTTGAACCTGAATCGGAAATTGAAGAAGTAGCAACGCTAGATCTCTTTCCACCCCATCTGTGATTTGCAAGGCCTCTACTGATGGGTTTGTAACCCCACCCTTACGTTGAATACTCTTTGCTCTCGCGAAAGAATACATTAAAAATGGTGCCGTATTTCCGTCCAATGACAGGATCTTGTTCCACTCGAAAGTCACATCTGTTTGTGGATTTTGTGACAGATCTGCATATCGAATGGAAGAAACACCAACAGATTCTGCGATCTCGGTCCGTTCTTCTTCGGATAAAAAGCTGGATTTCTCATCGACAACCGCCTTCGCTCTTTGAACGGCCTCATCGAGTAAATCAACCAGACGAATCACATTCCCCGCTCTAGTGCTCATCGCGCCCTCAGGCAACTTCAACATTCCAAACCAAACGTGGGTCATCTTTGGAGATGCCAACTCCTCTCCTACTACACCACGTTTAACACGCCAATCACTCCAAGCTCTGAACACCTGCTGGAAGTGCAACTGCTGGCGTAAATCAGTGACG
>CALDQI010000012.1:0-7283 GCA_937911635.1 uncultured Pseudomonadota bacterium
GCCACCAAGTTGCTTGTTATTCCAATGTTTCCACAGTATTCAGAGAGTACAATCGCCTCGGGGATTGACGCTTTGGCGAAGGAGATAGGTAAGCGAGTAAAGATCCCGACATTTGAGGTGATTACCAATTTCCACCGCACCCATGCGTTCATCAACAATTCTGTGATGCAAATAGACAAAAGAATACGAAGCCTTCGTGCTGAGGGTATAGAACCCGATCGACTGTTGGTTACATTTCATGGGATGCAAAAGAGAAGAATCGTCGAAAAGGGGGATGACTATTACAGGCATTGTTACGAAACATTTAAACTCATCGTCGATAGGTTGACAGAGATTGAATCAGATCGTGCCATCATGACATTTCAGAGCCGATTTGGTCGTGAAGAATGGATTACTCCATATACCGAACAGGTCGTCGAGGAACTCATCAACAACGGTCATAAAGAGTTGGTTCTGTATGCCCCCAGTTTTGTGGTGGATTGTCTTGAAACAACAGATGAGTTGGGGCATGAGTTGCGAGAAGAGGCTCAAGAGTGGGGTGGGAACATTTATCCCGTCGATTGTCTCAATACGGATGAGCAATGGTGTAAAGAGTTTGCATTGTATACGTATACACAGGCAGAAGGTTCTGCTCAAGATAAAGAGGATATTGAGTATCAACTCACTGCTTCAGATTATGAACAGATGCCGCCTCTTCAGATGGAAGATGACAGTATGTCTCATATCCAGCCATTGTTGGACTCTTAGATACGGACTTATACGATACCACATGATAAGTGGGCTTGTACAGAAGTAAACTCAAGTGTATCACATGTGGGGATCAGAAATATTGGTTGGCTTTGTACGATAAGTTATCGATGAGTAAGGCGCTGTAGGTACCATTTCGATGCACAACGCTCACCTTTTGTTTGTGCCAGTTGTAACTGGTATTGTAGCCGGGATCTATCGCTTTGAAGCTGTGGTCCAGTTGATTTATGATTCGGTAAATAGAGTGTGATTGTAGTGTGTGCTTATATGTGACTCACATTTCAAGTGTCCCTCGATTTACTCGACGGAGAGTAGAACGAACGGTGGTAATTGGATACTCGTCGTTGTTGGCGTTCAAAACTCATTCAATAGAGAATACCAAGGATCCATATTTTTGGTTGAGAAGTGGGGTGTGAACCGGTTAGTCAATTACATACATACCATGTCTTCTAGTTGCAATCAGGTTGACATGACATTCTCTCCTTTGTCTTATGAGGTGAACATGAGTTTATACACAGACTACTTAGAGCAGATTCAAACTCGTAAAGAGCAGGGCTTGCATCCAAAACCAATTGAAGAAGCAGATCTCGTTGCAGAACTGATTGGTCAAATCACTGACATCAACCACGAGTATAGAGAAGGGTCTCTTGACTTCTTTATTTACAATGTCTTACCAGGTACAACAAGTGCTGCGGGTGTAAAGGCGCAGTTTCTAAAGGAAATCATCATTGGTTCATCAGTAGTGGAAGAGATCAGCACAGAGTTTGCTTTTGAGCTCTTGTCGCATATGAAAGGTGGTCCATCTGTAGAAGTGCTTTTGGATTTGGCACTGGGAGATGACGCAGGGATAGCAAAAAATGCTGCTGATGTACTCAAAACACAAGTCTTCTTGTATGAAGCAGACACCGGTCGATTGGAAGATGCCTACAAGAACGGTCACGCACTGGCAACTGACCTTCTCGAGAGTTACTCGAAGGCTGAGTTCTTTACAGAGTTGCCCCCAGTGGATGAAACAATCCAAGTAGTCACCTATGTAACGGCTGTTGGGGATGTTTCGACGGACTTATTGTCTCCAGGTAGTGATGCACACTCTCGGTCAGATAGAGAACTCCATGGACAATGTCTATTTGAACACAACAAGGAAAAGCAAGAGGTTCTGTTGAATCTCAAGAAACAACATCCAGACAAGCGTGTCATGTTGGTTTCTGAGAAGGGTACCATGGGTGTTGGTTCTTCTAGGATGTCTGGTGTGAACAATGTGGCTCTGTGGACGGGGATTCAGGCCAGTCCTTATGTTCCTTTTATCAATATTGCTCCGATTGTTGGTGGTACCAATGGTATTTCCCCGATCTTCTTGACGACGGTTGGTGTGACCGGAGGCATTGGGATTGATTTCAAAAATTGGGTAAAACAACTCGATGAAGATGGTGAACCCATCATGGACGAAGATGGCGAACCGATTCTAGAGCAGCTGTTCTCGATCGACACCGGTACAGTCCTAACCATCAATACCAAGACCAAGAAACTATACAATGAGGATTCTACAGAAGAACTGTCTGATATATCGACGGCTCTGACACCACAGAAACTCGAGTTTATTCGTGCAAAAGGGTCGTATGCTGTTGTCTTTGGGAAGAAGTTACAAACTACAGCATCAGCTATTTTGGGTATAGATGTACCAGAGGTATTTGCGAAATCAAAGGAAATATCTCATGAAGGACAGGGGCTGACCGCTGTTGAGAAAATTTTCAACAAAAATGCAGTTGGTGTCACGCCGGGTAAAGTGTTGCATGCAGGGTCTGATGTCCGTGTGAAGGTGAACATTGTTGGCTCTCAAGATACGACCGGTTTAATGACCTCGCAAGAGTTGGAAATGATGGCTGCCACTGTGATCTCTCCAACAGTGGATGGTTCTTATCAATCTGGATGCCATACAGCCTCTGTGTGGGACCGAAAAGCTCGAAAGAATATTCCCAAGTTGATGAGTTTCATGAATAAGTTTGGGTTGATCACAGCTCGCGATCCAGATCACGGATACAAACCCATGACGGACGTAATCCATAAAGTGCTCAATGACATAACGGTCGATGATTGGGCGGTTATCATTGGAGGGGATTCTCATACTCGAATGTCAAAAGGGGTTGCCTTCGGAGCGGATTCTGGAACGGTAGCCTTAGCCTTAGCGACGGGTGAAGCTACGATGCCCATTCCACAATCGGTCAAAGTGACATTTAAGGGTACCTTGAAAGATCATATGGATTTTCGTGATGTGGTCCATGCGACGCAGGCTCAGATGCTGAAGGAGTTTGATGGTGACAATGTATTCCAAGGTAAGATTATTGAAGTTCATATTGGAACATTGCTAGCAGATCAGGCGTTCACGTTTACGGATTGGACTGCTGAAATGAAAGCAAAAGCCTCGATTTGCATTTCACAAAGCGACACGTTGATTGAATCCTTAGAGATTGCGAAAAGCCGAATCCAAATTATGATTGACAAAGGAATGGACAACAAAAAGCAAACTCTTCAAGGTCTAATCGATAGGGCTGATAAACGAATCGCCGAGTTGTTATCCGGTGAGAAGCCGGCTTTGGCGCCAGATGCAGATGCCAAGTACACAGCAGAATTTGTTGTTGATTTGGACCAAATTGTAGAGCCAATGATTGCCGATCCAGATGTGAACAATGATGACGTCTCAAAGCGATATACACACGATACAATCCGACCGATTTCATTCTATGGTGGTGTAAAGCACGTAGATCTAGGTTTCGTTGGCTCATGTATGGTGCACAAAGGGGACATGAAAATCATTTCACAGATGTTGAGAAATATTGAACGTCAGCACGGAACGGTAGAGTTCAATGCTCCTCTTGTGGTCGCTCCACCAACATACAATATTGTGAATGAGTTGAAAGCAGAAGGCGATTGGGCTGTGTTACAGCGATACTCTGGATTTGAGTTTGATGACAATTCCCCTAAGGCTAGTGCTCGCACACAGTATCAAAATATCATGTATCTAGAACGACCAGGATGCAATCTTTGTATGGGTAACCAAGAGAAAGCTGAGAAGGGCGATACGGTTATGGCTACGTCCACCAGATTGTTTCAAGGGCGTGTAGTTGCTGACAGTGACGAAAAAAAGGGCGAGTCTTTATTGGCCTCTACCCCAGTAGTGGTACTGTCGACCATTCTTGGTAGAACTCCAACGATTGAAGAGTACGTTGCTGCAGTCGAGGGTATTAAGTTGACCAGCTATGCACCACCAGTCGACTGAAGAATATAGTAGTGCTTAGTTCTGTGAGTCTACGATGTCTCCCAAGCGATTTTCGTTCGGGAGGACTAGAAAACACCAAGTCCAAATGCTCGATTGAAGTGCAAACTTTTATGACCAACCTTTTTCAATCCGCTGACGCGATAATATCCGCCTACAAGATTGAGAGGGGTAAGTGTATCAGCCCCGATAAATGGTGAAAATGTCATAGAATTTTCCAGTCCGATGTAAGAACCTCCAAAATCTGGATCTTGAACGGTCATAAATGTAGCGCCGTTTCGCATACTGATTAGACCTGCAATGGTACCATAATGACCTACTGAAACGGACACACCGGTTTTTTTTAGTGCAAAGTTTGTATAGATATAGGGACCTGTCATTCCAATATAAATATCCTGACCACTGGATGCACCAATCCCAATATTCAATCCCATCATCTTGTCCCAACTGAGGCTTAGCATCGGCATAAAATCCGCGCCGATGTGATATAAGATGTTGGCCTCTGCCTTTTGGAATGGAAGTCCAATTAAACTTAAAAGGAATACAGAACCGAATGCGTTTATAAACTTTGAAATGAACATGCTCTCTCCTGATAATGGTCAGTAATTTCAGTGTACGATTCTATATAGTCAATGACAATTATATAGAGGTGACCGATTGGTTTGTTGCATTTTGGCAACGATATAGCATATTTGAAATCTTGTGAAGACTTGTGTTTATTGAAATTAGTGTAGAATCATGACACGTTCTTTACAAATGGTGACCATACGGTAACTATCTAGAACTTTCATTCTCAGATATATAGAACTGTACAACACAACAATGGATTGGTCATGACCTCTTTAGCATCTCCTACAGGAACAATTCCTCTCGTCTTTGAATCTGGTGTTCTCAATATCTGTGAAGATGGGATCGTTGAAATCCATCTGTCACACAGTGCAGAAGAACCCCATCCGATGATGACTCATCCGGATGGTGGAGAAACGAACATTCCTAAGAAGCTGTCTCAAGTTGAACTTATTGGTACCGACAGAGAGACCGTTAGTATCAGCTGTGGTATACCGGAGGTCGATACGCTACCAACAGGATTTGTGTTTCGCATTAAAGGCTGGAAGCATATTCAGTTAGAGATGTCAGGGGATCTTACGGTGGTAATGAGCGAGATGGAAGAGACGCCCGATTGGTTTCAACACGAGAAGATTCATCGTTTTGATGGGCCTGAAGACGGTGTTAGTTTGTACAGCGGTTCGCAACCTTTTGTAGAGAAAAAAATCCAAACTCGACCCGCACCCCCTCCAACTGAATCGCCTAAGCCCCCTCCTGCTGATACTCACGCTACGCAGTCGACTCAAACTGACCCGCAGTCCAAACCAAAATCTGGATGCGGATTGTTGGTGTTGATTTTTACATTTATCGGGCTCGGGTCACAGTACATTTTGTGACGGCAAAGGTTGATTGGTTCAACTGTATTGCTGTCTAACTCCATCTGCTTGATAATTACATAGATACCTATGTAATGTGATTGTATTGCATTGCTCCGTCAAAAAATAAGAGAACTGGGATACTAATTTCTGTGTCCCAGTTCTCACGTTTGTCATCAGAGGTTGATGACGTATGTACGGCTGATTCTCTTATTCAGGGAGCACTCGGATGTTTCCTTTCATTGAAGCATGCGAGGTAACGGCACATCTGTAATTGTAGTAACCGGAAGTTGTGAATGTAAATTCAACTTGTGATGTACTGTTGTCTTGTGCATCCATTACGGAATCTTCAGCGCATTCCTTTTTGAAAGGGTGTCCACCACTGGCGCCGATTTGAACTGTTTGACCGACTTTTACAGTCAAGCACTTGGGACTGTATGGTTGCATCGCTACCATGTTGATAGACACGGGACCAGAGGTGTTACGGAAATCATTGTCGGCGAAATCCTGCTCGGTGCATCCAGCAAAACCCATATCGCAAGTTGCATCGGCGAGTGGGTCATTTGTATCGTCAGTGTCATCTGTGTCGTCGGTATCATCGGTATCATCAGTATCGTCGGTGTCGTCGGTGTCATCAGTATCGTCGGTATCATCAGTATCGTCGGTATCATCAGTATCGTCGGTATCATCAGTATCATCAGTATCATCAGTATCATCAGTATCATCAGTATCAACAGCTGTATCTACGTCCGTATCGGGTTCTGCAGTTTCATTTTCCTTTTCACTGCATGCGAACAGTGCACCGGTCAATAACATGTACATGGTAATTTGTTTCATAGCGTTCCTAGGGTTTATTGTTAGGGTTTGGGATGAGTGTCACCCCTCTATACTTTATACTAGGAGATGTCCAATGAGCGACAATATAATTTGTTCGTATGCGTAGATTACCAAAAGCCATAGGATTACATGTGATAGTAAAACAAACGAATGCTACATAAATAGCATTCTAAATCAATGTTTGCGTCTTGAACCTTACTATTGTGGAATCAATGTGACTGTCAATTTACCGCCAAAAGTCAAAGGATTGTTCTTGTTGGGCAATCTTCTTGATTTTCTTGAGGACCCTTTTGCCTATGTAGATATGGTTGCTTCACATGGAGACGTCGTTCGAGTCAATCTTGCCGGTCAGTTGATCCACTATGTTTTCCATCCGGATGATATTGAGTATGTATTGTTGAAAAATGGGAGTAACTACACCAAAGGTACCCTGATGAAGCGGCTAGAGATTGTTTTTGGAGATGGCATATTTCTTCAAGAAGGTGAGGCATGGAAGACTCAGCGGAAACGAATGGCACATTCTTTTGGACATTCCTTCGTGTCGACATTGGCTGATCCCATAGCGGAATTGGCGACTCGTCAATTGGATGGACTTGAAGGGGTTCGTAATTTAGACGAAGATTTTATGGAATTGACTCTAGAGTTGGTCATGCGGCTCTTATTTGGCAATACAATTGGTAATGATTTGGAGACATTATCCGAATCATTCAATACGATAGGGGTTTATTTTTCCAAAATAATGTCTCAGATTCCAGTACCGTTGTGGATTCCTATTCCTCGAAACGTACGATACAATAAGGGTATGAGCAATCTGCGGTCTGTAATTCAGCGTATACTGGATGAGCGCAGGGCAAATGGAGAAGGTGATTTCTAAAAAGAATGTCAAAGATGCTCAAGAATTAGATGACGATATAAGATCTATGAATTTTGCTGTTGTAGAAGATAAGCATGGAATTGACTTATGGATTAATATTATACAACACATGAATAATTCTTTTGATTCTTTA
>CALDQI010000013.1:0-1640 GCA_937911635.1 uncultured Pseudomonadota bacterium
CAGTTTATATCCTGTCGTCAGTGATATCTCATGTCGGGCGTGTTTGAACTTGGTTGAAGTAGAAATCATAGAGAGACGAGAAAAAAGTGTAGTTGCTCGAGCCGTATCCCCCCATGGAAGGGTTTGGCAAAGCACAATTGGGAACGGAGCGATGAACGGTGAGATCTCAAAGGGTTGTGTGGTTTAATGGAAGACGATGACTTGGTGATTGATGCCTTTCCGATTAATGCGAGCAAATTCAAGAATTGTAAAGCATATGAAATCGATGTCGATAGGAAAATTGATTTTTTCCAGGATCTTCTTCCACGTTTGAGGGCCATACAAAACGAGGGAATTTTTGCCTGCGCTGGCAAGGATTCGATTTTGACAATGTCCACAGTATCGTCTGAGTTATCTGATGAGTTGGAACTAAAGGAAGCAGGTATGACCTTGGACAACAAGAAGACGTTAATGTCTAGATTCGTTGTTTCAGAATTTTCTTCATCAGAATACCGTAACGAGAAGGGAAAAGCAGTAGTCTCAAAGAAACCACTTACAACTCATGGGTTCTATTCTCAGTACCTGAAGTTTACACCAAAAGTGCTTGCAATTGAGGGGAGATTCTTTCTGAGACCTGATCCCGTCACGGAACTGAAATTTGATGGCACCCTTGCTGAGATCCAATCGTCCGAGATTGAGAATTGGATGAACAAGAAAGTGAAGATGGTGGGCGAGAATAGGACTGGCTACCTTAATTCAATTCCTGGTTCTGTATCTGAAACGATGGAGGAAGCAGGAAGTTCGGTTTTCGATACTTGGACGAGTCGTCGAGAGAAATCATTTCAAATTCGTCGAGTAGTTGACTCAATGACTGAGGATATGCTAGCCTGTGAGGTGAGCTTTGGAGACTATTACCAACGAGGTCACGGTTCGAGCAAGGTCTTGGCCCCTTTGAACGCAATCACACCAATCATCACATACCAAACGCTCCCAGACGAACTGGCATCTGTATTCATGAAGGAAAGCCATATTCAACTTCGTGATCGGTTTAATCGGAGCTCTGATTTTGTTAGTTGCTTACCACCTGGTTTGGTAATGGATGAGTTTGCAGATTCTCAATTACTCGGGATGGAACCTGTGGTTTTCAAGAACAGTCTGGTATGTTACGGATCTTCCCATCAAGACACAAGTTTAGACCCAGTTGAGGTGTATAGAAAACTTCGAAGACATGGCTGGTATCGTAATCCTGAGAAATCGATTCGTGTGGGTGTAATCGGTACTGAAGGTACACCAAATTGGGGACAGTTCGTAAATGATGTATCACGTGAAATGACCGGCATGCACATTCAGCACAACATCATCCAACTTCCTGACAGAATAGATGTGGGTGATCGAATTAATCGGGCAAAGCTTGCAAGAGAGTTCGAGAATTTCGACGTAGATGTTCTAATGATGCTTTTGAATGAGTTTTCGGAAAAGAAGTGGCTCTCTATTAAGAGAGCAGGGCGTATGATTGACATGAATTCCCAATTGATTACGAAACCTAAGTTGACTCAGCGAGGTGTGTCCTTCAACACTGCATTGGGTCTTGTTTCCGCAGCGGGTGGAATGCCATTGGGAATCTCCAGTTCATTGTCTGGTATACAAGCTTGGATTGGAGT
>CALDQI010000014.1:0-1273 GCA_937911635.1 uncultured Pseudomonadota bacterium
CTCCCCCTGCCAATAGAACAAGTTCATACTTTCGATTGTAGATAGGGGCGGAAGGTCAATAAAAGAGCCAGATGGGATGTGTCTGGAACTTCGAGTGGTTATCAAAAAACAACACTCAGTTGTACAGGTTTGGATATGTTGGATCAACGTGAATACATCATCTTGATGGGATTCAACTCCGTCAAATATAAAGCAGGTTTGCTGCATGCGTGTCAATATGGGTTTCAGATTTTCCAATGATGGTGGGTTGATTTCGACCTGCAGGGCAAGGGCTATGTGCCCATAGATATCGTCGGTATTTTCGATCCCTCGGCAGGATATTAGATGGAAGAGAGTGCCTCTTCGAATAAAATGTGCTCTACATACTTCAATAGCGATGCGTGATTTTCCAATCCCAGGACTCCCGCACAAAGTCACGACATTTTCTGTGCGCAGCATTTCAGAAATGGACTCACACAAACTTTCGTGTCCAACAAAGGGGGTGTTGAAGGGGTGAACGAGATAACTTTTTCGACATCGTTCAAGTCGTGCCTCCCATTTTTGCCGCTCTTTATTGCCCAATACTGAGAGATGAGTCGTCATTTTTAACCGAATGTCGTCGACGATGTCGTGTTTTCCGTGTTGTAGAGCCCGTTGGTATCGCTGGAAATCCAGAACGACCACGGATGTATGTAGAGCGACAATATCGGGGGCGTTTAAAATACCTTTGTGGAGTTCCTGTTCTTGTAAGCGTACATACTCTTTCATTCGAAGTCGTTGTCCTACGATTTCTTGATACTGTTGATACCCTTTGGAAGGGTCTGTTTCAGAGTACGATTCGACCAATTTTGATATATGTTGGTGCAGTTGGTTTTGTTCCGATTGTAAACCGTAAGCGTTGCCGAGATACTCCAATGCTTGTTGTTGTTTCATTTCGCCGTTCAACCACTGTTGGAGGGATTTGGCTAAGAGCATCACCTCTTGTAAACGCAAATTTGGGTCTGGATCTAGAGTTTGCAGACACAGATCTTCCAATCCGGTATTGGTGGTGAGAGTCTGTCTTAGGCGAGTTCGAAATCGAGATTGAGATTCAACGTCGTCAAACAGCATCTGCTTCCATTGCAGAGGATGCGATTCTTCTTTGGTACACAATAACTCCTCTGTAAGCACTTCGTACAACATTGAGCCAATCGAAAAGACATCCGTGACCTCTGATAGTATTGAGTTCTGCCCACTGGCTTGCTCGGGGGACATGTACCCTACCGTGCCGACAATACTGGTTGCGGTAGGGTCA
>CALDQI010000015.1:0-3474 GCA_937911635.1 uncultured Pseudomonadota bacterium
TGGTTTGATTGATGATGCCGATCCCAATGTGGATTCGTTTACCCAAGAGCCCTTGTATTTGGATGCGGATGGTGATGGCTATGGATTTGAGTATCTTCGATTGGCTTGTGCGGCCTTGGACAATGAATCCTTTTTGACCGATGATTGTGATGATTCCGATCCCAATGTTCATCCACACAACTTGGAGATGACGGATGATTCAGATCAAAACTGTGATGGGGAAACTTTCTATCACATCGCAAGTGAACTTCAGCACGGGTTGGTATTGGAGTCCATTTCAACATCGACTAAGAGTATCAAGTTTGAAGACATGACTGGAGATGGTTCTCCTGATTTGGTTGTGTACAACACACAGACCATGAATGCGACAGTGACCATAGCAAGTGAAGTGAATGGGTATGACAAATCCATTTATCAGGGTACGACTCTGCAATGGACAGATCCTGTCAGCGATACTCACTTTGGCAAGCAGGTTGTGAGTGTACAAGATTTGAACTCAGACGGGCTGAATGATTGGTTGGTGTCTGCACCGGGAACCAACAATGAGAAGGTCTATTTATTGAATGAACAAAGTCCACCCTTAGATCAAGGGGGGTGGTATTGGGACACTCCGAACGAAGGAAATGATTTTGGGGCCTCGATGCTTTCATTGGGGGATATTGATGGAGATGGATTTATTGAAACAGCGGTAGGTGCACCAACCAACCATGAAGGGGGGACTAGAAGTGGTGCTGTATTTTTATTGGACGAAGCCACGTTGCAAGCCGGTGAGAGTGTTCCGCAGATCAGTAGACTGGGTCCCAGTGCCTATGTGAATTTTGGTAAGGAGATCGACAATGTTGGAGACCTAGATGGAGACGGTATTGATGAAATTCTGGTATTGGCAAGTGGAATGAGTGGAGCAGTACACGTGTTCGAGCCAGATCAGTTGTTCGACAGTGCATTTGTACTGGAGTCAGCCACTCGTTTTATTGGTTCGTCCAACGGCTCATTGGGGTATGCAACAGTAAACGCCGTTGGGGATTTCAACGGAGATGGATACAAAGACTTTGCGGTATCTAGTTACAGCCTTGGGTTTCTAATGAACTTTGGTGGTAGCAATCTCCCACAGGAAAATCTTCTAGAAGATGCACCATTGCAATATACTCATTCCAATGAAAACAACCTCTTTGCTCGTTCCGTTCTCAGAGATGTTGATTTGGATGGTGATGGCTTTGATGAGCTGGTGTTCTCTAACCCAGGGGAAGATCAACAGGGAACGGTAACCAATCACGGGATTGTACAAGGATTCTGGGGTGGCACTCAAACGGGAGTGTATGATGACACTGATTATGCAGATTTTGTTCTGAAAGGTGGCGGTGGTCCAGTGCACTTCTTTGGCTATGGTTTGGCTTCGGGAGATGTCGATCACGATGGACGGACAGATATCTGGGTTGCAGGTTCCGGTACAACGGTGAGTTTGTTGCTGGGGAAATACATACAATGATCTGAAAAGAGTCTCGAAATTGAAGAGATTGTACAGTTCACACTGTTGTTTCAATAAAGCCTAATTTGAGTGAATAAAATAACAATTGTTAGATTAATCTACTCTCATTAAGGATGCGTGATGACTCCAAGATTTATATTTAGTTTAGGTTTGACCACTCTGTTTACCGCCTGCAATCAGGATATTTCTTTGACCAAAAATAACGAATGTGATGCGCTCGTTTGGTATTTGGATGCTGATGGTGATGGTTATGGTGGTGGAGAGGCAATTGCCGATTGCGAACCAGTTGAGGGGTATGTAGACAACAATTTAGATTGTGATGATACGAATCCAGCCATATCCCCAGCTGCCCAAGACATTTGCAACAGCATCGATGATGATTGCGACACTGTGATTGACAATGGATTGAATGGTGATGCTTGGTACTTTGATGCCGATGGAGATGGCTTCGGTGATGACGATTCTATCCTGTACAGCTGTTCACCAGTTGAAGGCTACATAGCCACTGGTGGAGATTGTGATGACGCACAATTTGCGATCAATCCTGCTGCCTCAGAGATCTGCGACGAATTGGATAATGATTGTGATGGTGCTATTGATAACGGTCTGGATAATGATTCTTGGTATGTTGACTCTGACGGTGATGGCTTTGGTGATCCTGATCTGTCGGTGTTGGCTTGTGATGAACCAGATGGCTATGTCGACAATGATTTGGACTGTGATGATACGGATGGAACGTTGACACTATCGTGTGATACCCCATCCGTTACAGAAACGGTGTGTCCCGGAACCTATTATGAGGTGGCCGGTCCATCGACGGGATATCCAGAGCTGCATCTCTTGTCTGCCTATGAGCCAACCAGCAGTGGAATCATTTATGTACAAGTGGACAGTACCGCTCCAATGACGTTGGTGATGTCGAGTTATGAACCGGTTCAATGGGTACTGAGTTATGTACCTGGGGCACAGATTCAACAAATATTGCTCAACGGTTACCATTCTCAAACCATCGTTGGAGCCTCTGGTATCCCTGTAGAAACCCGTAGTTACGATCAAACAGGAACCAATTTTGGTGGTTCGTGTGGGTATTCGCTACCATACAATGGTGGTGGATGCGACACAAATCAGTTGATTCAAGGGGTGACCAGCTACACAGGGTTGGATTGGACGTCGTTTAACGGTTGCTACACGGTCGATCAGTTCATCATTAAGTGATTTAGGGGACTGGAGTCCATTTCATTCGCCACTCTTTGATGCCACTGAGCACCACATCCGCCATGAGGGTGTGTCCTTCTGCAGTCGGATGTATGCCATCGGCTTGATTGAGTTCTCGTTTTCCAGCGACATCTTGAAGCATAAATGGGATGAGTGGAATTTCTTGCCCTTTGGCAATGTTGGCATAGATGGCATGAAAACCATCGGTATATTCTTGTCCAAAATTAGATGGGATGTACATGTCCATCAAAAATACAGGAGTATCGTTTGCCTGAGCTTTATCGATGATGCCATTTAGATTTTTTTCAATCTCAGCGGTTAAAATTGCGCGTGCGTTTTTATCGGCAATATCTACTGCAGTTCTGGAAATATACAAATCAACATCTTCACGAGGAACGTTATTTTGGGCACACCAGGCAAAGGCCCTCTGGACCACACCTGGGTAGCCTTCCCCTACAACCATGATGACTTTGCCACCAGAAACTGGCCTTCCGTGAAAGTCAGACCCTGTTGCAATTGACATCCCTATATCGAGGCTCAGGAAAGTTTTTCCACATCCCGGATCTCCAAAGATCATACCAAGGGTCTTTAGGGGAATGAGGCCTTCAATAAGATACTCCAGAGGCTTGAGCTCGATATCACAAAACTTTTTCAACAGTGGCTGTTTGTTAAAGGGAATATCAGGAGCGCCGCTATTAAGACCGACATGTGATTGATCAAATCCCTTCTTGCGAGCCCCATCTATCATCACTTTTATGTCTTCTTTGGTTTGC
>CALDQI010000016.1:0-8479 GCA_937911635.1 uncultured Pseudomonadota bacterium
GGGTAAATACCCAGAATTCGAATCCAAAATCCACTATTATTTGGCTCGTGCACTCAGTGACTTTGAAATGTATCACTCCGCTCAGTACTACTACTTGCAAGTGATTAAGAAGGGTCCTGCAGACCCGTACTTTAACTACGCACTTCCAAAGTTGGTTGCGCTCACTCGTTTTACGGACGATGATACCGATTTGGCTCGAATCGCGGCAAAACTTCCCGTTGACCGATACCCTCGTCAAGCAAAGAATCAGCTCCACTATTTGTTGGGGGTCCAACAATTCAATAAAGCCAACCGAGCAGCCAGTGTTGAAGAGAGAGATGCTGCATTCGTTGAAGCCCGTAAGAATTTTGAGAAGGTCTCCTCGAAATCCGCTTACTACCTTCCCTCTCGTTATATTGAAGGCATCATCTTCAATCAGCAGGACAAGTTCAAGTCCTCGGTACGTGCGTTTCGTGATGTTTATAGAGAAGAAGTAGATATCTACAATGATGCACGAGAAGTTCGGAAGATGAATGATTTAAAAGACTTGTCTTTGATCAACATTGCTTCTATCTACTACGGGATCGCTCGATACGGCGAAGCCTCTTCGTACTATCAAAAGGTCTCTCGGCAGTCTTCATACTGGGCAGAGTCCATGTTCCGTGATGCTTGGTCCAACTTACACTTGGGTCAACTCAATGTAACCTTGGGTAAAGTTCTTACTGTTGAGTCCCCATACTTCATCGATTCAGATTTCATTCCAGAAGCCAAAGTGTTGAAGGCACTCACTTACTTCCAGCTGTGTGATTACAACAAAGTTGAAAAGATCATCAATGAGTTCGATGCTACCTATCAGCCTATGAGAGGTGAGATCACTGAGTTTTTGGCTGATTACGAAACTGTCGAGCAACGCAAACTCGCAGATCAAGCCTGGAATCGATACTTCGGTTCGGAAGCAGATGGTGCGACGGTTCTTCCACAATCATTCTTCGCCCGTGTCTTGAAAAATCAAGACCTGGCTGGTGTCGTACGCCATTTAGAAATGATGGATGAAGAAATCAGCCGCATTGATAGTGAGAAGCCACAATGGCGAGACACCGTTGGCGTTCAGTTGAAAAAGATCATCGAAAAGGACAAGCGGACATATGAAAAACGCGCAGGTCGTTTACTAATTGCTGAAATGCAAGTTCAAAACGAAATGCTGGGGAATCTATTGAGTCAGTCACAAATTATCGGTTTCGAGGTTGTAGACGCACAGCGTTTGGACTACGAATACAAAGCATCCAACTTTGAGGCGTTGACAGATCAAAGTAAGTTTGATGTGGACTTTGCCACATCTCCTGACCTCATCTACTGGCCATTCAACGGTGAGTTCTGGGCTGATGAACTTGGATACTACAACTACACCGAACAAAGTTCTTGTCAATAACGCATACCATTTACTGATTGCATTGAAATACAATGGCACCCGGAGGCACAATGCACGCAATTTTCCGCTCTTCACTTCTCATCCTCGCACTGGGTATGTCCAGTACGGCTTGGGGTCAAGACGATGATCGTAAATCTCGCGAGGAACGTCGCGCACTCAAAATGTCTGAGGTCAACAACATGTCGAACATGTCAGAAGCCTATAGACAAGCCGCCCACGATAAGCGCTTAGAGTCCATCGATAGAGCTAAAGATATGCTCTCTGGCGGTGCACTAAGTGGAGAAGCGAAAGCAAAAGTCCAGTTCCGTCTCGCGGAAATGTACTTTGAAGAAGGACGCTTCTACTACTTCAATGAGATGCAAGAGTATCAAAAGAAGTACGATGATTGCTTTAATGGGATCCCAAAAGGTTGCGATGTCAACAAGATGAGCCCGGACAATACGGAATCTCGGAAGTGGCAGAAGAGTGCAATTCGATTGTACGATGGGATTTTGCGAAACTACCCTCAATACCAACGCGCAGATGAAGTGTTGTTCTACTTGGGGTCTGCATACCAAGAGATTGGTGAGCCCGACAAGGCAAAAGCACAATTCGTACGATTGACTAAGGAATACAGCGGTTCAAAGTATGCTGCCACTGCATTTGTGCAAATCGGTGAATACTTCTTCGATCGAAATAAAGCCTACGAGGCTCTCCAAGCCTATGCACAAGCCGTCAAGTTCAAAAATGATTCGAACTATGGTTTTGCTGTCTATAAACTTTCTTGGTGTTACTACAATGTTGGTGAGTACGACCAGGCTATCCAAGGGATGAAGACTGTTGTCCGATTCTCTCAAAGCATGCAAGAATCTGGGGATACCTCTTCTGTAATGCTTCAAGACGAAGCGTTGAAAGACTTGGTTCGTTTCTTCGCGGATGCAGGCGACATGCAAGAGGCCGAAAACTATTTCCGTTCATTGGGTAAAGTTGAACTGTACAACAGCATGTTGAAGCGCCTTGCAAAGATGTACTTTGAACAAGGTAAATTTGAGCTGTCCGTTACCACATATCGCAAGTTGATTGCAGAGAATGCAGATTCACCAGAAGCACCCAACTATCAAAATGAAATCATCAACGCTTACCAAAAGATGAATGAAAAGGAGCAAACCCTGAACGAAATTCAGAAACTGCTCAAGAACTACGGTAAGAACTCTCCTTGGGCAGCAAAGAACTCTGCCAATCCTGACGCCATCCGTAAGGCTCAGAACTACGTGGAAGATGCCCTTCGACGTGTTGCTGTAAATTACAATCAAGAAGCCAAAAAACTTGGTTCTGGTAAACAGGCACAAAACACCTACCTCTTAGCTGAAAAGGCTTACCGGGTATACTTGCAAGAGTTCCCAAATGGGAAGAACTCTTACGATATGCGATATGCATTTGCAGAGTTGGTTTTCAACTTGGCAGAAAAGGGACGCTTTGATGCAGAAACAAAAGAGCGGTATTTCACTGAGGCCTATGATGCCTACATGAAGACAGTGTCTACAGACAACAAAGGTAAATACTCAGAATTCTGTGCTGAAGCCGCCATCTTTGCTGCCGAAGAGCTCATCAAGTACGACAAGAAAAAGGGCTTGGTTAAAGAACGCAAAGGCAAGACTGACATCGATCCAATCGAGATGAGCCCTTGGGAAACAAAAAAGCTTGAGTCCTTAGATCAGTATGCACAGCTCTATCCCAACAAGAAGAACGCCATCAATCACTTGTATGCATCGGCGACACTCCTCTTTGATAAGAACCAACTTGACGAGGCTTCCTCTCGATTCCGTACCGTTATTTCGATGAACCCAAAATCCAAGCAAGCGATGTACTCGGCAAACTTGATTTTGGGTGCACTCGATGTATCTGCACAGGCAAAAGAAGAAAAAGGCAACTTCGCAGAAGCTGCAAAGGACTTCGCCGCTCTACGGGATACCGCAAAGGCCTTCCAAGACCAAGAAGGACTGGGGAACTCTTCATTTAAAAAGGAAATGAGACAGATCTATGAGGCCTCGGCCATTAAAGAGATCGAAGTTGTCTACAACGCCTCTCCAAAAGCAGATGGTGACAAGCGTACCGCCGCCGATAGCTACATGACCTTCGTTCGTCAGTTCCCTGAAGCGAACAAAGCCGATGTCGCTGTCAACATTTCTGCGGTGTACTACTATGACGTCAAAGATTCTCGCAAAATGATGGAATCTCGTCAGTACCTGATTGACAACTATCCAACGTCGAAGAAGTACACTGAAAATGTGGCACGTCTTGGTTTCTCATACGAAACAATTGCCAAGTTTGAAGTGGCAGCCGACTGGTATGAAAAACTCTTTGACGTTGACAAAGAGTATGAAATGACCAAGGATGCCCTTCATCGTGCTTCGATTTTCCGTGAAAGCCTAGGTCAATACGACCAGGCCATTGCGAATAAGAAAAAGTACATGAAAGCCTACCCAGATGATGACCGAAATGTCGGATACCAGTTCGACATCGCCAATATCTTGGAAAAGAAAGGCGATTTGGTTGCTGCGCAAAAGGCCTTTTACAACTACTTCTCAAAACCACCTGAAGGCGCTTCTGAACAGTCGAAGTTCTTGGCTCGTTACAAATATGGTGAACTCACCAAAAAACTTGATAAAGACGTCCTGAAGCACTGGAAAAATACGTTGAAAGTATTCGACGGAATGGATGCTGAACTTCAAGGTGACAAGTTCATTCGTATCATCGTTGAAGAGATTAAATATGATCTGGCCATCGATGCAACTCGGTCTTACTATGATCTGAAGATTACAGGGCCAGGTGCAGGTCGCTCCAATCCAAAATACATCAGCTCGGTTCTGAACAAGCAAATCACCAAAAAGCAAACGGCTCTCAAAGATTTGGAAACACAGTTTACAGAGGTAGCTCAGATGGTTGCTGGAAAGTACACCATTTCAGCCATCGTAGAGTTGGCGAAAGCCTATGACAACTACGGTGATACGATCAAAAACTCTTACGTACCATCGTTCCTTGATGAGGACCAGGCTGAACTCTACAAGATGCAACTGGAAGACCAAGCCTATCCATACTACGAGAATGCGACCTTGACGTATCAAAAGGCACTTGAATTTGCGTTTGAGTACAACCTATATACAGAGGCGTCTGCTGAAGCGACTCGACGTTTGGGTGAACTTCGACCAGATGAATACCCAGAACTGACAGAACTGCTTCCGGAAGCCGAGTTCTTGACAGAAAAGACCGAAACCCGAACCTACTTGCAAAGCGCAGAGTAATCAGGAGAATCAGATGTTTCGCATAAAGTACATGCCCTTTTCCATTCTATTGAGCACTGCGTTCCTCTTGGGTTGTCCCAAGCAGGGTGGCGCTCCTGGAGAAGGTGACAATCTCGACCCAAATATGGCGTTCGTACAAGGCATAAAGGCACTGGAAAAAGTGGATCGTAAAACAGGTAAGATAGATTACGATACAGCTCTCGGCTATTTCCGTTCTGCTGTAAACTTAAAACCCGACTTCGCAAATGCAGCCTTTAATGCCGGTTGGACTGCCGAACAGATGGGCGATATGAACCAAGCAGTTGGATTTTATAAGAAGGCTTATGAAGCAAAACCCACCAAGGACTTCTTGAATGCCTATGTGGCTGTTCAAAAAGATGCGGGTCAGTTTGAAGGAGCACTCGCAACGTTAACAGACTACATAGCGAAGAATCCTTCTGATGCCGAAGCCCAATATTCGATCATTGAGGTTCATACTCAAATGGGGAATATGGACGGTGCACTCGCGGCAGCCTCTGAGATTCTTTTGAGTGACAGTACCAATATTACTGTATACCAGTTGCTTTCTAGAACCTTTTATCAGAACAATCAGTTTGATATGAGTCTATTGTGTGCTGAAAAAGCCAATGAAATGCTCATGAGCGTCGCAAAAGAAAAGGGTCAACCTGCGAAGAAAGATGCCGGTATTTTGAACAATATGGGTGTAACCTTCTTGGCAATGGAAGATGAACCCTCAGCCATCGGATACTTCCAACAGGCTATCGAGGTTGAACCCAATCACGTTGAGGCAAATCTAAACCTAGGCTTCATCGCCTTGAACTCTGGGAATTATCAGTTCGCACTCGATAAGTTTGATGCTGCTCTAGTTACCAATGAAAATCATATGTCAGCGAAATTGGGACGAGCGGTGGCTCTTCGCGGTACTCAAGATTTTGATGGTGCGAGTAAGTTGTATGCACAAATCTTAAGTGGATCAGCCGCAGACCGAATTGCCTACTTCAATGCCGCAACCCTAGAAGCCAAGTATCAAAAGGATTACAAAAAGGCACAACAACTTTTAGAAGAATACAAGTCTGCAAACCCGGCAGACTCTGACGTCGATCAGCGTTTAGCTGAACTCAGTACTCTGCAAGCTGAAGAGGCTGCCCGCAAGAAAGCTGAGGAAGAACGTCGTAAAGCTGAAGAAGAGCGAAAGAAACGTCAGCAAGAGAAGATGAACGAGCTTAAAACGGCTGTGGAATCTTTGCAAGCCAGCAAAGATGCCCTTGCCTCTTGTACTGAAGCCATTGACAGTGGCGCCATTGAAATGGCTGATATGGTACTTGAACAAGGCGTGATGGTTATTGAGGCTGAAGAGATTGAAATGGCTGGGGATGTGATCCCATTTGTTGCCGACACACAAGCAAGTTTGGATGAACTCAAGGATGTTTGTAGTGGCGGTGGTGCTGCTCCGACCGAAGTAGAACCTCCTACTGAAGAAGAATCCAGTGCTCCAGAAGAGGTGCCTGCCGAATAAATTTTCATATTGTTGGGAACCTTTCATACATTGTCCTGTCTGTACTGTATGAAAGGGTTCTGTAAAACCAACAATCTTTCTGACGAAAATTTGACGGCTAACAGAATCATTTCTGACTATAATTAACACTGTATACCTTAGGAGGACCCATGCGTCTACTTATCACAATCCTCACCAGCGCCTTGTTGCTGAGTTTCTCAAACACCGCCTTCGCACAAGATGACGAACGCAACGTTAAGTACTCTGAACGAACTGAGATCGACTTCGATGCTCTAGACATCTCTGGTGAAATGGTGAAGCCAGCTGGCTCTTTGTTGATGGAAAGAACCAAAACCAAGTTCAACCCATTAATTGAGCTCCGTATGGACTTCAATCCTGAAATGTCTCAATCCGTAAACAACATCAAGTAGTCCACATTGAACCTACTTGTAAGAATCTCTGCGGAGGTTCTATAAGGGTTCTGTGTGTTCAAAATAGAATACAGGAGCAATCATGAGTACTGGACTACACAGCAAAATTGAAATATTCATCAATGGTGATTTGATCGATAAAAAAGAGTTCGATGATACTGTTGAAAACTTAACGATCGGATCGGATAGCAGTGCAAACATTTGCATTGATGTGGATGGGGTAATGCAGATGCATGCCGTTGTAACAATCAGTGATGGCATCGCTCTCCTTTCGGGATTGGGAGATGAAATCCTGGTTAACGGATCAACCCACGACCCTACTTCTCCATTGAAAGATGGTGACGAAGTTCAGCTTGGTTCTGCCACTCTACGCTGGCACATTACTGACCTGCGAGCAGAAGAAGTGACAGACCCTGGTGTACAAGCAGCACAAGGTGTTGCCTCTAGCGCCGCAGCTACACACACAGGTGGTGGTGATTGGGAAGAAGAGTCTGAGGAGTATGAAGATGAAGATGTCCTCGCTGGCTTAGTAGAGCAGATCCAAAACAATACAGCAGATTCTAACAAACCCAAAACCAAACTGGCCGTACATCAGATCTTTGGGAGCGACCTAATTGCAATGAAGGTCTTCGAGCCCAATAAAACATCTGTTACCGTTGGTAGCGAATTGGCAACTCGATTCCGTTTCGTCGGAACACCGGTTGCATGGGTTCCAAGAGCATTTGGCTCTGTAGCATGGTTGATGTACCCGTTTACTGAAGCCAAGATGGAATGGAAGAATGATTTCTATGGTCCAACGGACAGCCCTGAAACCTTGGTGAACTGGAACGGAACTCAACCAGTGTGTGTCATCAACAAAGATTGGACCGCTTGGAGTTTTGACCAAGATGGTACCACTTCGTTGGATGAGTTGAAGTCACAGGGCAAAATTCGTGAAACGGCGAACGGTTACGAGTATGACCTTCCGGAAGTCGGAGGCGTCATCGTTCAAACTGGTAGTCTAACATTTGTTGCCAACAGAACGCCTGAAGGGCAAAAGATAACCGGTGCGGTAGCCTCAGATATCGACTACCCATTCGCAAGTTTGATGAGCGTATTGCTTCTAATGTTCTCATTCCTCACCTACTACATTTTGTTCTTGGCTCCTGCTCCAGAAATCACAGATACAGAACTGGATGAGGAACTCTTTGCAGAATTGGTATTGGAAGAACCACCAGAACCACCCGAAGAAGAAAAGAAGGATGCAAATCCAGATGCGGGTGAAGGTGCCAAAGCCAAAAAAGAAGAAGGTAAAGTTGGTAAGAAAGATGCCAAAATGAAGGAAGCTAAAGGCGATAAGGTCGAAGTCGACAAGCGTACCAAAGACAAAGAGGTTGTTGATGAGTTCATGAGTGGTTTGAACTTCGGTGCAAACTCTGACTCTGGCGCAATGGACGGAATGGGTGGTATCGCAAACTTGGATGCCAACATGCAAGGTGGACTCGGTGGAGTACTCGGCGCCAAAGGTGTGCAGGCTGGATCTGGTGGACTTGGAGCTTCCGGTGGTGGTCTAGGTGGTGGTGGTACTGCTGACGGTGTCGGTGGTCTAGGTACAAAAGGTTCTGGTCGTGGCTCTAGTGGCTACGGTAAAGGCGGTGGCTCTGTGGGTAAAAAACGCTCCGGTGGTCAGATCAAATCTGGTGGGACTCCCATCATCTTGGGTGCACTCGACAAATCCTTGATTGATGCCGTTATCCGTAAAAATATGAATCAGATTCGATACTGCTACCAACGTGAGTTAACCAAGAACCCTGGTTTGAAAGGTAAAATCATCGTGAAGTTCACCATTGCTGCTGATGGTTCTGTTTCTAGAGCCAGCATCAAG
>CALDQI010000017.1:0-16498 GCA_937911635.1 uncultured Pseudomonadota bacterium
CATTGATCGTAGTATCAAAGAAGTTTGGATACATTGAAGGACCATGGTTCCCCCAGATCCCCATGTTCTTGACTGCACCAGCCGTAACTCCAGCCTTTCCTGCAATCAAAGAGATCGCACGGTTTTCATCCAATCGAGTCATCGCAGTAAAACGCTCACGAGGAATATCTGGTGCGGAATTCATTGCAATGAGGGCATTGGTGTTGCATGGATTTCCAACCACAACCACTTGAATGTCTGCGGCTGCATTGTCGTTGATGGCTTTTCCTTGTCCGGTGAAAATAGGACCGTTTGCAAGAACCAAGTCAGAACGAAGCATGCCTTTTGAACGCGGACGAGAACCAACTAGAAAGGCTTTATTGGCGTCTTTGAATGCTACATTGGGATCATCTGTTGCAATGATACCGTGTAACAGCGGGAATGCGCCATCATTCAGTTCCATAACCACACCAGCCAAACGAGCCATTGAAGGAGTGATCTCCAGTAATTGAAGGATAATGGGCTGATCTTTTCCAAAGCAATCGCCTGAAGCCAATCTAAATAGCAATGCGTAACCAATATTTCCAGCTGCACCTGTGACAGCAACACGAATGGGGGATTTCATAATTTCTCCAAAAATTGAACGAATGTGAAAGGACGTAAAAAAGACAGAGTCAAAGATTACAAATACCGCTTAAGTTCCTCAGAGTCTGTGATGAAATCAAACTTTTCTTTGCACCTACGACACCGAAAATCTATCCGTAAGGGACTGGCACTGATTCCAATCACCACGACCCAAAAACCAGCCCATGTTGTATAGGATCGTTCTTGAGACACTAGGTGATGATGCCTGTCATATCCGCATGAACATCTCGGCGTATCGTCTATGCCTGTAGGTTTATCAGATTTGTCTGTTGGTGTCGAATGCGGAATAGACACAATCGATTAGTGACTCGAAGAATGCTCAGGCTCAACCAAACCGGACGCCCAAGTTGTCCCACCATCAATACTTACATCATACGTATGTGGCGTCTCTGACTTTCGAACCAATACGGTTCCGGCTCGAACATGAGCCTCCGCCATATTCTGACGAAACCCGAACGTATCAGACATCTTCATCACGTTTCCGCGACTGGACATGTCGAAGGTCGTAAAGACGAAGAATATTGACATGAACCATAACGCCGCGAGAAACAGTGCAATATTGAGCTTGGTATCATGGATTAAGTGCATAAACCAAGTGGCAACCAAAGTCGCCTTAAAAGTCGCGACTACCATTGCAACAATAATCGATATTGTCGGTGGTAAGCCCAAATATGAAACAGCAACTGTAACGAACGTCATGAGAATTAACGTGCCAAAGACAGAAAAGTACACAACCAATGGTGTTATGTGTGGTTCATTGTGTGAATGTCCCATTTCTCTACTCCTATTTTATTTTGGTTATGCCACTAAGTACATCAAAGGAAAGACAAAAATCCATATTAAGTCCACCAAGTGCCAGTACAATCCCACATTCTCTACAGCGGCATGGTATTCTGAATTGAACTCTCCGCGTTTGGCTCGAAGCGCCAACCACAAAATAACTCCTACACCAATGACAACGTGCAAACCGTGGGTTCCCGTAATCACAAAGTAGAGTGAAAAGAATATGTGTGGGGCACTGTTGACGTCAATCGTACCATTCGGCCGGATTGCACCAAGAATTGTTCCATCAGACCCTGTAAATACCGGCCATTCCGCAAAGCTGTAAAAGGTTCCCGGTAACGTTCCCACATGAATTTTGTGACTGTATTCAAAATACTTAATCACCAAAAACACACAGGCCAAACCAGCCGTCCAAAGCAACAGTTTAATCAGTTTTGCACGGTGCTTCTTGCTCTCCTCGTTTTCAACAACTGGGATCAATTGTGCCTCTCTAACGGCCAAAGCCATCGTCAAAGATGACGTCAACAGGACGAGCGTATTCACAAATCCCATTGGTATGGAAAGCAAATTCCGCTCCTGAACCTCAGTGAATGTATCAGCATACCAATATCGCATTACGATGTACGCCATGAACAGCCCACTGAAGAAGAGCAATTCCTGCGCTAAGAATGCCCACATCCCTAACTTATGTGAGCTATTCTGCTGGTCCATTGTATGGAAGAAGAAGGCATGATAAGGCTTCTGATCTGCGTTTTCGCTACTCATGATAATTTCCCTTTAAATGAGGCTGAACGGATTAAACGTTGAACTTACTTTGCGGCAACACGATCTTTAACATCGATGTCGTCAAACTCGTATGGACCAACTGTACATATTGGCTGATCGTGGAAGTTGTGTTCGATCGGCGGAGTCGCAGTTTCCCACTCTAACGACAATCCGTCCCACGGATTTGCCGGCGCCTTTTCACCTTTGACCAAAGAATGAATAAGGTTGAACAATACACAGAACAAAGACAAACCGAACAGAAATGAACCAATAGAAGACAACTGCATCATCTCTTCAAACTGTGGCAAATACTCGTGATAACGACGAGGCATACCGCGATGTCCCGCAATAAACTGAGGAATAAACGTCAAGTTGTACGCTACAAATGCAAAGATTGCAATGGGTACGCCAGCCTTTTCGCTAAACATACGACCAGTCATCTTTGGCCACCAGTGGTACATCCCTGTGATCAAAGCGAAGAGTACCCCCCCCATCATTGTATAATGGAAGTGAGCAACAACAAAGTACGTGTCATGCAAGTGAACGTCTGTCGACAACGTTGCAAGAGGCAAACCGGTCAATCCACCAATTGTGAAAATCCACAAGAAGCCCAGTGTATACATCATCACAGTATTCCACCGAATCTTACCTTTGTACAACGTAGCAATCCAAGAACAGACCTTAATCGCAGTCGGGACAGCAACTCCAAAAGTAATGAAGGAGAAAATTGCACCCATGGTCTCAGATTGACCAGACAAGAACATATGGTGACCCCATACCAAGAATCCTACAGCCGCAATCGACAGTGTCGAAGCAGCAATCGCAGTATATCCAAAGATGTGCTTACGAGAGTGAATGGTCACTGTTTCGGAAATCACGCCGAATGCTGGAAGAATCATCACATACACAACAGGGTGAGAATAAAACCAGAAGAAATGCTGGAACAGGACCGGATCTCCACCGAGTGCAGGGTCGAAGATACCAATCCCCAAGAATCTTTCTACCATGAGGAGAACAAGCGTCACGGCGATGACTGGGGTTGCAAGGATTTGGATCAAAGACGTTGCATACATTGCCCAGAGGAACAACGGCAATTTGGTCCAAGTCATACCCGGAGCCCGCATCTTGTGAATGGTGACAACAAAGTTCAGCCCTGTCAAAATCGACGAGAAACCAAGAATAAACGCACCACTCAAAGCTGTAATTACATTTGTTCCATACTTTGAAGAATACGGTGTGTAAAAGGTCCATCCCGTATCCACACCACCAAGTACCAATGTTGTTACGAAGAAGAATGCACCAAACAGATATATATGAAAGGACAGTCTATTCAGTTTTGGAAAGGCTACATCTTTGGCTCCAAGCATCAACGGAATCAGAAAGTTTCCAAGAGAGGCGGGAATGGCTGGCACGAGAACCAAGAACACCATGATGGCACCATGCAAGGTGAATGCCTTGTTGTAGTTAGAAGCGCTTAAGGTCGGTGCAGCATCTAAGAGTTCATACCGAACCAACATTGCAAATGATCCACCAATCAAGAAGAAACTTAAAATCGTGGCCAAATACATAATGCCGAGTCGTTTGTGATCTACTGACCAAAACCAAGATTTGAATCCAGAAGTGGCATTCAAGTAATTGGACTCGTCATGTGTAGCGTCTGCATTCATAGCTTTCCTCTTGTTGTAGTTTTAGTTTAATGTTTTGATGTATTCAATTATAGCTGCCAAACCCGACTCTTCTTTGCCTTTACCAAACGCCTTATGTAGGTTGACCGGCATACCAGCTGGGGGATACCCTGCAACAACTTGCTTTTGTGGTTCCAAAACAGACATTCGAATGTAGTTGTCATCTGCCACAGCAGTTGACCCATCAGCAAACTGTCTCTCTTTATTGTACAAGCCTTTCCAAGTGGGGCCAGTTCCAGGCGTTCCATCGATAGAGTGGCACCCAGCGCATCCGCCCTTACTGGTGTAATACTCACCCAGTTTGGTAACATCACCAGCATACGCGGCTTCTGCATCAAAATTGTTCTGTGCCTTCACCCAAAGTTGAAAATCACTCTGTTCCAACACAACGACCTTAGCCAACATACGAGAATGCGAATCCCCGCAGTATTCCGTACAGAAGATTTGATGAAGACCAACTTTTACATTTTCAGGATTGCTTTCACATGTCAATTCAGGGTTGTCTTTCTTGTCTTTGGCACACTGGTCAGCAACGGCCTTCTTGACGTCCGCACCGCGACTGGTAAACAAGACTTCCGATCCAGATGGACTTGGAAGGGCGTCAGAGAACGTAAACTTGTAAGAGTAAAACAATTCTTCTTCTGCTGGCTCATACAAATCTGTTGTTTCAAACCATTGAGATGTATAACGGTTTGGAAGAACATCCTTCTTTATTCGGAAATCAGGAATGTAGAACGAGTGAAGAACATCCTGAGAAACCATTTGTAATCGAACAGCTTCTTGATTTGGCACAACCAAATTACGAGATTCAAATCCACCCAATGTTGGATAGCTAAAGTTCCAGTCCCAACGTTTTCCAACTACATTTACCTGCACTGCATCTACAGGTGAAATTGTCGACTTAACATACCCTTGAAAACCCATTACGAACATCGCAATCAGTAAGAACGACGGAAACACAGCCCAAATCAACTCTAAGGTATGATGCCCTTTCAAGTCTAAGGTCTTGTGATCAGGACCTTTGTCTTTGTACGCCACTGCGAAGTAAAACATTGCCCCCATTAAGGCAACAAAGAACACCGCACAACACCAATAAATAAAGGAGAATGTACTATCGACATCTCCAGCCAACGTCGATGCAGCTTTTGGCAAATAAAACGCAGACTCTTGCGCTGTTGCTGTTGAGATCCAATACAGAACCGTCATGATATTCACTCCGAAACTTGTTGGGTTTGGTGCCGTTCTCGGCGCCAAAGAGCGGTGACCATTGCACCTAAGAAAAACATTGTGACAACACCCGCCAGTCGCATTAGGCCAAATGCCGAAGCAGTGTAGCGACCCGTAGAATTGTCGTATGAGAAACAACTCAAGATGACTTTATCCACTGTAGTTCCGATTTTGCCTTCTGACGCCTCAATGAGAGCGAACTTGAAATCTCGAGCAGAATAGCTGACGCCATACAAATATCGAGAAATGGTTCCATCAGGAGAGAGAATCATAATTACAGCAGGATGTGCAAATTGCTTTGATTGCTCGTCGTATGTATAACGATATCCGACTTGATTTGCAATATCCGTAATTACTGACTGTTTTGCAACCATAAATTCCCATGAGGCATTTTGCTTGTCCAACTCTTCAAGATAGGCTCCCCGCTTTTGCGCAGCCAAAGAACTGGTTTCTTCAGGATCAATACTTAATGTTAACATTTTAAACTGATCGCCGGGTACCCAATCCATGTCTTTTAGGCCATTTAATACTGCGTTCAACTGCACAGAGCAGAGCGATGCACACGAATAATAATTCAATGTAAACACAGCGGGTTTACCATCTTTAAAGTGCTCTCCCATTGAAATACGATCCCCGAAGTGGTCCTGAACCTTCAACGTCAAATTTATTTTGTCGCCCAAATGCTCATCCACACCTGCTGAATTAGCAATGATCTCCTCAGTTGGTGTTGCTGAAGCATCTGCCGATAATAGCAGAACACAAAGGACCCAATATAGACCCCGTACACAGTATTTTTGTATGACGATGTGAAACATTGATTTTCTCGGATTGTTCAGCATACTTGAATCAAAACTATCAATCTGAATTTAACTCAGTACCCGAAAGGTGACCACTAAACGGTTTCGAGATATAGTTTCGCATGTCTATGATTTCCGATCTGATATCTCTGACCAAACCTCGTTTGAGCGCAACGGTAATTTTCACGGCTGCTGGAGGATGGTGGTTGGCTCCAGTAGATTCTCACTGGACGACTGGTTTTTTTGCTGTTCTGGGAACAACCCTTACCGTTTGGGCTGCAAATACCATGAACAACTATTTAGAGCGTGAAAGCGACTTGTTTATGGAACGAACAAAGAATCGTCCTCTTCCAAATAAACGCATGTCCCCAAATATAGCGCTGGCATTCGGGCTGGTATTGACAGGAATCTCTCTTCCTATGCTGGTGGAACTCACCAATCCTTTGACAGGATTTCTGGCGGGCGTGGCATTGATTTCTTATGTGCTTGTATATACACCTTTGAAGAGAACTTCGTCGACAAACACCCTTGTCGGAGCCTTTCCCGGCGCCCTTCCACCGTTGATGGGTTGGACTGCAGCAACCAATTCTATTGACATCGGAGGACTGTTATTGTTCTCGGTGATGATGATCTGGCAGATCCCTCATTTTCTAGCGATTGCCATCTATCGACGTGAAGAGTACGCCAAGGCCGGATTGGTCATGCTACCCGAAGTGAAAGGCTTGCAATTCACACGAGCCCAAATGCTTTTTTACACGTTTATTTTATTGCCCATCCCCCTTTTGTTATTCGTTGCAAAAACAACCAGCTGGGCAACATTGCTCCTAGGATCTGGGTTGAGTGTGTACTGGTTTTCACAGGCTATAGACGGGTATCGAAACAAACGAGAAGACAAATGGGCTCGAAAATTTTTTGGTACTTCTCTTCTCTATTTAATGGGGATGTTTGGAGCCATGCTGATTGACGGACTTTTGATGACGTGGAAGATCGTATGACAGAATCGAACTCTACAGAAGATACCGTCGTTCGTCCGTTCATTTCTTTGTGGTGGGCATTGTATGTCTTATTTGCCATCGGCTACCCACTCTTTTCCATGCTGACGGAGGTTCATCCACCACCTTACATGGGACAGGTGGAGCCTTTCGTACTCATCAAGCAAGATGGAGAGCCCATGCATTTTGGCAAAGACGACCGGCCCTCTATTGTCAATTTCATCTACACGCGATGTCCAGATATATGCCCCTTGTTGACAGCAAAGATGTCGGAATTGCAAAAGCGCATTCCGGCTGAAGATGCGTTGCTCCTTTCCATCTCGGTCGATCCAAACTATGATACTCCGGCAGTACTTCTCGATTACGGTACGAAGTTTGATGCTGATTTTACACGCTGGCACTTTTTAACGGGAGAAGAGCCGCAGACTCGAGCAGTCGTCGCATCTTTTCAAACCATTTTCGAACACGCATCACAATCCAGTGATACTCATCCAAACATATTACACAGTGAACAGTTCATTCTGGTCGACACATTTGGAGAAATCCGCGGGTTCTTTGATGATAGTCCAGAAGGATTAAACGATTTAATGCGGGCCATCGATGGTCTATAATTCTGTTATCATTGCTTGTGATACACTCGGTTTCAATTAATCAACACACCAATCATTATGTCCTCTGCTCAGTATCGCCCGAAAATGCCTTCGCCACCAGCCTCATCCAATGCTGGATTTTGGACAACCGTTTTTATTTTAGCAGCGGCGGTATATTGGACACTAATTCCCATTTGGCCAGTTCTAAACACAGAAATACTTGGCGATGCCGACACCGATGCAATTCGAGGCATGTGGAGTTTTGATCACGTGAAACGTTCGATGCTCCCTCCAGAAACGCCCATATGGTCGGACCAAATCAATTTTCCTGCTGGAGTGTTGGCGCTCACGCTGCCTTGGACCACCAGTGTGATCCTATCTCCTCTGGGATTCTTTTTCGGCCCCGTGATAGCTTGGAATCTAAGCATCGCGACGATTCTTCTAGCGATTGGTGTCAGTACCGCTTGGCTCGTTCGGCAGCTGACCGAATCGTGGTCCATTGGGTGCGCAATGGGCGGACTGGTGATGACTCAACCCATGCTGCTTCACGCCATTGCTGATGGAACTCCCGAGCACCTGTCTTTATGGGGGGTACCACTTCTACTGGGAATGACGTGGAAAGCCTTCAAGGAAATTTCTCCAAAGTGGGGGGTCGGTGCAGGATTGATGGCGGTTCTGGTCGCGTTGGACTCTCCATACCACGCAATTTACGCAGCATTGACTGGGTTGATCGTTCTACCTTGGTCTTTCATTCGCCGCTGGAAGATAGAGGAGAGATTGGACTTTGTTTGGACGATGGGCTCTTTACTTACCATCTGTGTTGCCGGCGCTGCGATGATGGCCGCGCTATACAGTTTCTTTCCACTTGGAGAGTCCTCAACAGAGGAGTACTTAAGTTTGTGGAAAATGAACGCTGCAGACCTCCGAGTTTGGTGGAGACACGACTTTGGTACAACACTCATGCGAGATGCCTCTTTGGTACCAACGGCTATCCCCATGCCCATTTTGTGGTTTTCAATGGGAATGGTTGTGCTAGGGTTGCCCCGTTCTTTACCATGGGCGCTTGCTGGACTCTTGATGCTCAACTTATCGCTCGGACTCAATGAAAAATTACCTGTCCATCTAAGTTATTGGATCGGTTCTTTTGGATATCCCATCGGGAATCAAATTTTAAACGTCAACGCACACCTCTATGCGTTTCCAGGTCTGGGTGAAATACGCTTTCCACAACGATGGCTGATTCCATCTGCAATGTGCTTTGTCGTCGGCGCAAGTCTTGGAGTTCATCGCATGAGTGTATGGCTCAAAGAGCAGGCGTGGGGACCCAGTTTTCTAAAGGGACACACCGTCTATGCAGCATTTGCGGTTGCACTGGGAACCTTTGCATGCGTAAGAACGAGTCAAATAGACCTGCACTTTCCCAAGCAAGCATTGCCACACATTCAATTCGCCACCTACTTAGCCGATCATCCTGAAAATGGCGCGCTCATCATGCTACCACAAATGAGACCCCCACCCAAAAGTGGTAAACGCTCAGACTTACCAGTTTTTGCAAATTTAGCGGATTCCTTATCCTCGGCAGATGTACAATACTTCCAAACGATCCACGGCAAAAAGATTTATGATCAACCAAGTCTCAAAACTCTTTATGCCTTTGAAGGGTCCGAGTATATTTATCGACTTGTCCGAGAGTGGGACGATTTGGCACACCCAATGGTTACCGGAAATCCAATCCCCGCATCAGCATACGATGAGCGCTTTACAAAACGAAGACGACGGGGCTTAAAAGAGCTCGTCGAATCTGGACTCAAATGGGTTGTTGTCGATTTGGGGGCCTACAATGACCAAGCCCTAGACATTCTGTACAAACAACTCAACCCCTATGAGGTCAATCGAGAAACGTTTGATGAAGGAGATGGTGTCTTAATCATTGAACTCGATATCAACCCTTCGATCGTAGCGAATTCCGACGACGAACCAGTGCTGGCACCAACAAAATCAGAAGCCCCTGCGCCATCTGAAGAGGTACCATCGGAAGAGGTCGCGACAGAGTAGCGCACCCCATACGCTTTTCAGGTTCATCGGCGGATCGGAGTCCTAGAGTGTAGGTAAACGTTTCGTCGATGTGTGCGTCCGCGGCATCTGCGAAAACAACAAGTGTTGCATTTTGTATTTCTGTACTGGACACTTCCCACACACCTTCACCGTTGATCGCCGTAAAAGATTGATACTGCACTTCATCACCATTCTGATGAACCAATTGCAGTCTCCACGTAACTGAGTTGAAATGGTCTCCAACTGTCGTGCCATCAAAATACAATTCGACCAGTCGGTTGTCCTCAAATGCCTCTTCAAAAGACCAATAATTGTATCCATATGCACCCGGACGCAATGTAGAGGGAACGGTGTATCCCCCCTCATCCACTGTCAACACTCCTGCCCATCGTTCGTCAACCGAAGAGTCTGTGTCTACATACGCATCGACTTTGGTGTCATAAATAATTTGATTTGGATAATCCCAGTGCACATTGTGTGCCGACATATCGCTCAGCAACTCGCCCAAGTCCATCTGTCTGTTGAACAAGTGATTGTCCCACCAATCCAGTGGACGAACAGATTCAATGACACCGTCCTCTGTCCAGGAGCGAGCCACGGAATCATTTCCCACATGAAATTCGGTCAAATACTGTAGAAATATGAACGCTCCATAAGGATGGTACTCCTCAATGTTTCCACTGGAAAAGAGTTCAAAATACGCCAATGGTAGATAGGGTCTAAGTGCATACCCAAATAAAAAATCGGCATGAGATGGATGGGCTGACAGTACCTCTTGTTCCACCCAAGTTGCTGAAGCCTCCCAATACCAGCGATCTTGAAACTGTGTAAACTGTCCTGACCGGTGCTGTACAGCATGAAAGAACTCATGGGGCACAGTGGTTTGACCAATGGACCAAGAATCTGTCACATAAGGTCCCAAAACAACCATCGGATACCCATTGTCATCTACGTCATAATACCCCGCCACACCAAAGTCTGATGGCATATCAGAACCTGTCCCACCCAGATAAACATTGAAATAGGAGCCTCCAACAGGAGCCTCCATACCCCAGGTTTCCACTTGCAATTCCCAAGAATTCTCCAACAGAATTAAGATGTCGGAAACCCGTTGAGAATCCTCGAAATTTTCTCCCCAGTGAAGGGCAAAATGCTCAGAAAAATCGACTTGTTCTATCGGTGTTTCAAAAGTATCCAGATGTTGCAAAGGATCTTTGGTCATTTGATGGTAACGGACTTGTCTATGATGCCAATGCTGCCAAGACACCATCGTATGACACGGAACTGTGTTGGCTCCTGCGATGCCCATCCACAGCGATATCATGAATCCAAGCGACGCAGTAAATCTTCAATAAATCGTAGTGAGATGCCCCACACGTCTGCAGTGCCAATATTCACAACGGGAGCGTCGTATTCTTGCCCCTTGTACGTCGCACTCCGAGTACTTCGAAGTGCTGGATTTGTAAAGGCTTGCAGAGGCAACCAATGCACTTCGGCCACCTCACTCTCTTCCAGTACACATTCTACGCTCGACTCTAAGGAAAACACAAACGCGGCCACCTGCAGCTTCGGGTGATTTAAGTCAGACAATCTCCCTCGACACTGCTCTGCTACAATCGCCACGCCGATTTCTTCTTCGGTTTCTCGAATGGCTGTTTGCAGCAATCCACCATCGATATCCTCTTCTCTCCCTCCTGGAAACCCCATGTGCCCACTCCAATAGTCCCCTTCTTTAACCGCTCGTCGAATCATGTATATGTGGTCATCTGGACGAACGAGTACGGCGACAGCAGCTCGAGATTGTGCTGTCGCTACCGGTTCATTGGTTTGGATCGTTGGCAATAAAGTCAATCTGGAATGGTAAGAAGTCATGACATCCTTATTATAACGGAGAGCAAAGTAACGCCCTATCCCTCTCGTAACAAAGAAGGGGCAAGAAAGTCACTAGAACAAGCAGATCAAATCGGATATATCATTCTCCAAGCGAACAGGATTTTAAATGAGCACCTTTGACGACAGCGATTTTGATGACAGCGAAGAAGAGTGGGATGACGATTTAGACAAAACGACGCCCATGTCTTTTCAAGAGTGGTTGTGGGATGTCTTCATCACCTGGGGACCCGCTATTTTCATGGTGTTCTTCATTCGCTCTTCCGTTGCAGAACCGTTTCGCATTCCGAGCGGATCAATGGTTCCAACATTGGCGATTGGAGATCATATTTTGGTCACCAAGTACTCATATGGTTGGCGCCTTCCCCTCACACGGATTCCCCTTGGTTCACCCCAAGTCCCAGATCGTGGAGATGTGATTGTATTCGTCAAACCCAATCCAGGGCAAAATGACTTCGTCAAAAAGTTTGACTTTCCCTTCCCGCCATTTTTTACCCGTGACTTTGTAAAACGCGTGGTGGGTTTGCCAGGAGACAAAGTCCGCGTCAAAAACAATGTGGTTTTCGTCAACGGTGTGGCACAAGCAAAAGAGAAGGTTGGAGACTTTAAATTTGTCAACCAAAATTGCTACTCTACAAATACAGTGGAGTATACTGAAACCATGAACCGTCAACCACACAAAATTTTAAACAACTCTCAATATGTGTCTAGATTTAGCGACTTCGCTGAGTTTACAGTGCCTGATGGTGAAGTGTTTGTGATGGGTGACAACCGTGACAACTCCAGTGACTCTCGAGATTGGGGGACGGTCCCATTGTGGAACATCAAAGGCAAAGCACAGTGGATTTGGTTGTCCCTAGAGACATGCAATTCCCAAAGTGTATTTGGGGAGGTGCGGTCTGAGCGGTTCGGTCTTGCCGTGGAGTAGTACCCCGAAGTGGTTGCTCACCCTAGAGATCTTGGGTATCTGTGCGTGGATTGGTTTATCGACGATTGACATCTGGCGGACCACTCATGAGACAGAGCTCATTCCTCTAGATGCAAAAGCGCTCAAAGCTCAACAGGGCAATGAACGCTGGAACGGTGTTTTTTTCCAGGACCAGCATGTAGGTTTTACTGTCAACCGCACCAGTGCACTAGAGGATGGTCGAATGCTACTCGAGCAACGATCCATGCTGAAATTGGTCACCTTTGACAAACTGCAAACCGTTATTACCGCTGGCGCAGCACTAACAGACGATACTGGTCATCTACAGCGCTTTGACTTCTTCATGAAATCAGACCTCGCAAGTCTATCCGTGAAGGGTGAAATCCGTCAGCGCCAGATCGTTATGGAAATAGACCAAGGAAATGGGGAGATTCAAGAGTTGGATTTTCCGATTGAAAAGCCTCCGCACGTCGCCCTTTCTTTGGAAAGCCAGATTCGTCAGATGGAACTCGCCGTTGGAAAGGAGTTCACCCTGCCCTACTTTGACCCAGCGTCAATGAGTGATGGTGAAATGGTACTAAAAGTCGTCGATTCTGAAGTCCTTGACAACGGAGAGGAAGCTTGGTGGGTACTCTCAAACTTCAATGATGTTCAGACACGCTCGTTAATTGCATCCAATGGAGACATCCTGCGCCAAGAAGGCGCGCTTGGTATCTCGATGGTACGAATGAGTCCTGAAGATGCACAACAATTGGATTTAGAGGAGCCTGTCGATCTCATTGGTCTATCTGGAGTTCCAGTAAAAGGAAAACTCAAGAATCCCAGAGAGAAACTCTCTCTCGTAGTTGCAGTGACTGGAGTAGACATCAACAAAATAGCGGACGGTCTCCCAACGCAATCGGTCAACAGAACCACAAAGCAGATATCCATAGAAAAAATAGATCTGAGCGATATCGAGGATTCATCGATTCCAGAAGATGGTCCAGAATACAAAGATGCTTTGGTTGCAACCTTGGATATCCCTTCCGATCATCCTGACATTCGTGCAAAGAGTACCGAAATTATCACGTCGAGCACCAATAGACTTGAAGCCGTACAAGCCATCAATCAGTTTGTCTTTGATTATATGGAAAAGACGCCGGTAATTGGTGTTCCAAATGGACTGACGGCGCTGCAACAGGCTCAAGGAGACTGCAACGAGCACACGGCTCTCTTTGTGTCCCTAGCTCGTGCTGCCAAAATCCCCTCTCGTATTGCAGCAGGGATCGTATTTTCAGATCGAACCGGTCCCCTAAAACAATTTTACTATCACGCCTGGCCTGAAGTGCTGATGTACAATCAAGAGGGTCTGCCCATCTGGATTCCTGTCGACCCCACATTTGGACAGGCACCTGCGGATGCCACCCACATCAAACTCGTAGAAGGTGGACTCGACAGGCAAGTAGAAATCATGGCCTACCTGGGGCAAATCAAGCTGGAAATGATCTCAGACATCCCATCTTCTATGCCCAAGAAAAGACCAAATACCCAACCAGAAGCGCACACCGCTCCAGAACCCAAACAGGAGACACCCGATGATTCGAATTGATGGACTGGAAAAACGCTATGGAAAGTTCCAAGCGCTGCATCCCCTGACGTTGCACATCAAAAAGGGAGAGGTTTTTGGTTTCCTCGGTCCAAACGGTGCCGGAAAAACAACCACCATACGTACCCTCGCTGGGGTTCTAACACCGACGGCTGGAACTGTACACATCGATGGAATCGACATCATCAAGAACCCTGTCGAGAGTAAAAAGAAGGTCGGATACATTCCCGACAGACCCTACCTCTACGACAAACTCACCGCTCGCGAGTTCTTACAGTTCGTGGGACAACTCTACGAACTGACACCTGCACACATTCGAGAGCGCGGAGATGATCTGCTCGAAGAACACGGTCTGATTGAACGGGCTGACGAGTTGATTGAAGCCTACTCACACGGGATGAAACAGCGACTGGTTCTCTCTGCTTCGCTTCTCCATGAACCACCTCTGTTAATTGTCGACGAACCGATGGTGGGACTGGACCCTCACGGTGCCAGACAAATCAAAGATCGATTCCGCAGCATTGCCGATGAAGGGCGAACCGTCTTTCTCTCCACACACTCTTTGGATGTAGCGCAGGAAGTGTGCGATCGTGTGGGGATTCTGTTTAAAGGTCGATTGGTCGCACTGGGTACGGTGCAAGAGATGCTGACCCAGCAAAATCAAGGCAACTTAGAAGAAGTATTCTTACAAATTACCCAAGAACAGATGGATGCCCAACAGGGGTAACTTATGTCCCGCACAACAATTCTCGTGTGATACAATATCAATAGCTGCAACTCATTAGGATGCCCGGTGCGATTATCATCTCTTTCCACCATTGCTATACTCTTGCTCTCCAACGTACTAGGCTGTAGAAAGCAACAAATCCGGTTGGAGCGCTACAAGATCGACAAGCCGACTGGAGAATGGCGAAATGTGAAAAGTGGATCAGCTGATTACGCTTGGTACAATTCTAAGATTGGAGCAACCATCTATGTCGACTCTAATTGTGAGCAGCGTTTTGAAGACCGTCCCCTACACGACTCTCTCTATTCGATGACCTCGGGTATTCGAAGCAAAGAAGAGCCCATTGAACGGGCCTTATTCTTAGACGGACGTGAAGCAGTCATGCTTCAAACAAAAGGAAATCTGGATGGAGTCGATATTCAAATGGCCGTTGTGGCACTGGCAAAGAATCAGTGTCTCTTTGACTTTGTGTACATCACTAGACCAGAAAACTTCCCAAAGGGATTTGGTGACTTCCATCAAATGCTCCACACCTTTGAATCTAGAACTGGATGGAACAATATCTTAGAATCTCCTTCTGTTCGAGAACAAGAATAATGCTACGTGCTGTTGAGTTCGTAGGGGAGATTACACTCCTGAGTTGGGCAGCCCTCAAAGAGTTCTTTGTCGGACGACAAGATTGGATACTCATCGTCGAGCAGCTCTCTAAAGGCGGTGTAGACTCTTGGTCCATAACAATACTGACGGCTGTATTTACTGGTATGGTGATGGCGATGCAGTTTGCGATTGGTCTAGAACCATTTGGAGCCTCAATTTACACCAGTAAACTCGTATCACTTGGGATTGTTCGAGAATTGGGACCTGTATTAACAGCCCTATTGGTGGGCGGTCGTGTGGGGGCTGGGTTTACCGCCGAACTTGGATCGATGGCTGTAACAGAGCAAATTGATGCGATCCGCTGTTTGGGGGCTGACCCAGTTCGAAAATTGGTGATGCCACGGGTGGTTGCCATGACGCTGATCATGCCACTATTGACAGTATTAGCAGATTTAATTGGCTGTTTTGGTGGTGGGTTCATCTCAATGATTAAAGTCGATTTAACCGCCCAATATGTTGTCAGGCAAATGCTCGAAACCATTGGTCACGAAGATCTGATGCACGGACTGATGAAGAGTACCTTCTTTGGCTATTGGATTGCCATCATCGCCTGCTGGAAAGGGATGAATATCCGAGGTGGTGCAGAGAGTGTTGGGATTGCGACCACGGAAACCGTCGTGTACATCTCAGTGGGAATTTTGATATCCGACTTTGTATTGACGCAGCTTTTCCTCACCATTTACGGATAAGGAACATCCATGTCTGAAATCATCATCTCCTATCGAAATGTAGAAAAATCATTCGGCAACAACCGGATCTATCGCGATGTCACCTTGGATATTCACCGCGGCGAAACGCTCTGTATTATCGGAGGTTCTGGAACGGGTAAATCTGTCATGATGAAGATGCTCGTTGGATTGTTGGAGCCAGATGCTGGTGAAATCGAAGTGTTTGGACAGTCTATCGTTGGACTCAAACAACATCAATGGCTCAACATTCGCCGTCGTGTAGCGATGCTGTTTCAGGGTGGTGCGCTCTTTGATTCATGTACCGTTGGAGAGAATATTCAATACCCGATGATCGAACACAAATGGGGAGACAAACCCACGCGAGAAAAGAGAGTGAGTGAAGTATTGGAAATGGTGGGACTGGGCAAAATTGAAAAACTCTACCCTTCGGAGATCTCTGGCGGGATGAAGAAAAGAGTTGCACTGGCTCGTGCTTTAGCCCCTGGCACTTCTTTGGTTTTGCTT
>CALDQI010000018.1:0-1639 GCA_937911635.1 uncultured Pseudomonadota bacterium
TGCTTGGCAACCATCAGCGCAAGTAACTGAGTACTGTCTGTGGCTTCGATGATAGAAGGTGGCACTCCCCAACCAAGAGAATCAAAGTCTACATACGGTAAAAATCCGCCTCGCTTACCGTAGGTTTTATCGGGAGCAGATAAATCAGGGTCGTAATAATCCTCAATCAACCAATGAGATGACGGTACATCACAGATTAAGTCTCTCCCCTCTACAATGTTCCGCCAAAAGTCCGTTGAGTCATACGATGATGGAAACAGTACACTCTGCCCAATGATGGCAATGGGTTCCTTAACGGGTTTATCTCCATGATTTGATTGCACGTTTTTCTCCACAGGTATGCCGAAGTATTACTCGGACCAAAATTGGGGTTGAGTCACAAAAGCCTCCGATGGAACAGATACCCCTGCTGCCCTCAGTTGCTGAGCACGAAGGATCTGACAGGCGCCTTCAAGCAAATTCCGGCCCACTTGAGCTGCCCGTCGTTGCTCTGGTTTCTCCAAGAAACTTCCCTTTGCCCATGTATTAAAGGCTGCCATCGCAGGACCGCACCAGATCTGATAATCCAGTTTGCGTTCGTCACTACCTTGAATCGCCCACCGACTAGACAGTCCCAAATAAGACCGGAACACAAGTGCCATTTGATGCTTTGGATTCTGCAACGCTTTCCGCACTTCATTGGTATCACGGCCATTCCAGTACGCCTCCGTATTCGCCCACGCGTCTTCAAGTGTACTTCGAAGAATACTTTGCTCGACAGTCTTTCGATCTGTAGAAGGAATATCCCACAACGATTCATACTGACGGTACAGCGTGTAGAGTTTGTGGGCTCTCTGGGCAAATAGCGACCCTCGTTTTAAAACCTGTACTTCGACTCCCAACTCAAACATATCGGCAGCAGGAGCCATGGTAACATCTCCCAGTTGCACCTGTGCCAAGAGTGCCTTTCCAGATGCATCCAGACCGGATTCGATGCACCCTTGATTGACAGAACCAGTGAGGACAAAATCAGCGCCCATCGCAAATGCGGCAGCCACACCTTGCGGATCACCCAGTCCACCGGCAGCACCCAGATGAATCGCCCGCGTCAGACTGTGTCGACGAACGATATCGTTTCGAAGCTGCACAATGCTCGGAAACAAAGCAGAGATGGCCTGATTGTCTGTGTGACCTCCAGAATCCGACTCTACGATGATATCCTCTGCTACGGAAACATACTGAGCCAAATGAGCCTCTTCAGTTGTGATCCACCCTTTGCTCAGAAGGTCGTCCACCATCGGTTTTGGGGCCGGACTCATAAAATGGGCTGCAACTTCAGGACGGGAGACCTTTGCAAAGACATGATTCTGTCGGTCTATTTGTCCCGTATGGGCATTCACTCTCAATCCGGCAAGAGCATATCGCAAAATGTATGGACTCAGTTTCATATACGCGGCAGCAGACACTCGGCGAACTCCTCGTTTGAGATACAGCTCCGCAATTGCAGCCTCTAGCTGTGGCTCGTTGGGTGAGTGGATCAAATTACTCCCCCAAGACACAGATCCTGGCAGTACAGTCTGCAAGCGATCCAATGCGCTTGAAACCTGTTCCACAGACAATCCCGCAGCACCAAAGAACCCCATGCCGCCCATATGCACAA
>CALDQI010000019.1:0-7556 GCA_937911635.1 uncultured Pseudomonadota bacterium
GCACATGGAATGTGGTGGAGCTTTAGTACAGTCGTCACCGGTGGGTTTGCAGACCTATACAATCCTTTGAGTCTTACCGGGCAAATTTTAACTGGACTCCTTGTGTTGTCTGGAATGATTTTAGTCGGAGTTTTTACAGCCACCTTGACCACCCTTTATATGGGAGATGACAACTCCGAAATAGAGAAAAATCAGCAACAACTCAGTCAACAACTGGCTGAACTGCGTCAAGAACTCGCTCGATTCAAAGAACAACAGGACCGGGCTGGTTCATTAGAGAAAGAGTGAGCCCGACAGATTTCTGAAATTGAGACTTGACATTACCGATGGATATAGTACAGTTACATTTGATGACATTTAGAGACAATTCACAACATCTATCCATTCTGCTTCTCTGCTCTCTCTGTTTTGGATGCTGGGCACCAGAGGTTGAACCCCCTGCGCCCAAGCTATCTCCAGCCGAGATTGCCGGTATGTCAATCGCAACAGCCTCCGCCTCTTCATTGGATACAAACTCCATGCGACACATACCATCACAGCAGGCACTCGTGGATCCTATGCAGCGAAAATCTTCTGACCAAAACCCAGTGACAGATCATAAGTCTACTCAATCGATAGAAAAGCAAACCGTCTTTCCCTATCAAGCAAAGATACATGGTGATGATGTCCCATTACTGGGTCATGGAGGGGGCACGATCCTCCTACTGACTGCTAAGGAGTTACATTCGGCAACCGTTGAAGTCCTCGAAGAACAACAAGGAAAGGCTCGCGTTCTGTGTCGTGGCTGTTCTGCATCCCATCCATACCAAGCAGGATGGATTTCTATGGATTATATCCAACCGAATAATTGAACATGCTCGTCTGATCGGCTACATTTCGTTGTAACGAGCAGCCTAAATGGGAGCCAGTTTAATGAAACAGTTGTATTCGATTCTCTCCAATAGCCAAAAGTTGGATGGGGGCGCTATGTTCGGAAATGCTCCAAAAGCACTCTGGTCTAGGTGGACCAATGCTGATGAATCGAATCGTATTGACCTGGCATGTCGTTGTTTACTCGTAATTGATGGACAGAAAAAGATATTGTTTGAAACAGGCGTCGGAGCATTCTTTGAGCCAAAGTATGCTGAGAGATATGGAATACAAGGAAATGGACATGTCCTCCTGACCAATTTAAACAGGATGAACCTTTCCGATGAAGATATCGACGTGGTGGTGTTGTCGCACCTGCACTTTGATCATGCCGGTGGATTACTAACCGCGTGGGAAGAAGATGTCGCTCCCAGACTTCTGTTTCCGAATGCTAAGTTCTTGGTGAGTCAAAAGCACTGGGAGAGAGCAAACAATCCGCATGCCAGAGACAAAGCCAGTTTTGTGCCGGTCATTCAAAGTCTCCTAGAAGAAAGCGGCAGATTGGAACTTATTAAAGCCGAATTTAGTGCAACATTAGGTCTAGATTACAAATTCCATTACTCCGATGGCCACACACCTGGTCTGATGCTTACAGAGATTAAATCTACAGAGGGCCCGATTTTGTTTGCCAGTGATTTAATTCCCGGTCGGGCATGGGTTCACAGATCCATTACAATGGGTTATGACAGGTTTCCAGAACAACTGATCGATGAAAAGGTCACATTGCTTAGTAAAATGGTTCGAAACAACGGACGACTGTTTTTCACGCACGATTCCGAAGTCGCTATGTCTAGAGTTGTAATTGATGATCGCGGTAGATTTGGAACGACCAGCAACGAAGTCCATTTGCAATCGTTCACGATTTGATGTGTGACTCTATCTTTACCCTATTTGATGACAATCGTTACAGAGTTTTCTTATGAAATGGACCAGTTACATTCGCTCTTTCGCTTTTCCAAGACTGTTAAAACCTGGTGCCATCATAGCGCCCATCTCACTCACTGCAGAAGATGGTACATGGGTTCAAAGCACAGACTATATTCAAACACATAAAGTACTTTGGGTATCCGTCAAGAATGCGACAGATGAAAACACAGCACGATGGGTTCGAAGTTTTTCCAGAGAGATTGATCAAATCCACGAACACGATTGTCGAATGTTTGTCGTATCCTCTGACTCACTAGATGATATCCGAGAGTTCCATCGTAAAGTGGACCTATCTTGTCACGCCTTGTACGATCCAATGGCAATGGAATCTAGAAAACTCGGTTTGTCTGGGCGCAGACCCATGTGTCGAGATGCTGTCTTATTGGTCGATGAGTTCGGTAAAGTTATGGACAGTCTCTGTGGGCAATCCAGTATTGAACATTGGCTTGGTCTCTTGGGCGCACAAACAGAAGCACCCGTAATAGAAGATGATAGTGTCTCACCAATCATTCCACTGTCTGCAGAGGAAACTGAAATCCTAATGGAACAAGGTGGGATTCTGGTTGATGTTCGAACCTTCTCCGAATATGAACCAGATCACGTGCCCAAATCATTGCACATTCCCGTAGATGAGCTACCACAACGCTATGAAGAGATTGGACAAAGCACGCGCATCATCTTCATTTGTCAAGCTGGTGGACGCGCCTATTCGGCTGCCGAGTTTATGACCAGTATTGGATCCAGCGACATATTTGTAGTCAATGGGGGCATGAGTTCTTGGACAGGTCTGCGCAATACGGATGGGGTCGTAAGCTAAATCTTCAGATACCAACCGCAACATTACCTCTTGACAAGGCAAGTTTTTTGAATAAACTATAGTCAGGTATTTGTCCGATGTGTACGATTGTATGCGTCTCTCTCACTGTATCCTAAAGGAAGACCTGACTTGGGTCAGGTGTATCCCTTACGTCTCCCCATCTAGCCGCCAAGAGAATCCCATGATCAATTTACCCCTTCTCATTGCTACTGAGCAGCCCGGAATGCTTGAACTCATCTTTGATGCAGATATCATTGTTCAGGGTGTCCTGTTCATCCTACTCGCCATGTCTGTTGGGTGCTGGGTCATCATTTTGAAAAAGTACAGAATGCTGAATGCTGCGAAAGATCAAACGGATGAGTTTCTCCATCAGTTCTGGAACTCTCCAAAACTTGAAGACATGTACCACAAACTCGAAGAATTCAATGAATCACCAACGGCATCTGTATATCAAAATGCCTATCGTGAATTGGATAAACTCAATCGACTGTCCTCTGAGTCCTTTGTCGATGGGGAAAGCAACCTTGAAAGAACCATGAGACGTACGATTAGCGACGAGCAAAGCTACATGGAATCTCTAGTCACATTCTTGGCAACAACCGGTTCTACAGCACCCTTTATTGGTTTATTTGGAACCGTATGGGGAATCTTGCGCGCATTTCAAAAGATCGGAGCAACTGGACAAGCGAGCATTCAAACCGTCGGTCCAGATATCGCGCACGCTTTGATTGCTACAGCCGTGGGGTTGGCAGCTGCCATTCCTGCTGTAATCGCCTACAACTTCATCAATCGACAGATTCAAATACAGCGCAAAGAAATGGAAAATTTTGCCTCGGACTTTTTGAACATCGTTAAACGCAGCAATATGGGGCGATAATTATGGGTATGTCTTCAGGTGGTGACAACAACGGAATGATGGCGGAAATTAACGTCACACCGTTTGTTTACGTAATGCTGGTGCTCCTCATCATTTTTATGGTGACTGCACCAATGATGAATCAAGGCGTTCAAGTGCAACTGCCTAAGGCCTCCGCCGATCAACTTCCCACAGATGACAAGGCGCTCATTCTGAGTGTCTCTCAGCAAGGCGAGTACTTTATGGCCGAGGAAGGGTATGAACTGGGTGAATTGAAAATGAAACTGCAAGCCATCGCCACTGCAAATCCAGACAAAGAGGTCTTTATCCGCGCCGATGCATTGGTTCCTTATGAAAAGGTTGCACAGTTGATGGCAACCTGTACACAAGCCGGCATTACAAAATTGGGAATGGTGACGGAACCGGGTGTGAATGAATGAAACAATTTCGGCGATGGTGGCGAGAATACAATGTTGAAATCATTGGTTCTTTGATATTGCATGGCGGACTCGCGATGTTGTTGGCCAATTCAAAAGGGTGCATGCCAGAAATCACACAACCAAAACCGGTAACCAAGATCAATGTCGTCAGTTTGGGCAGTATCAAAAGGTCTAAGGTTCCCGACCGTGCATCTCGAAAAGAACGCTCCTCTGCTCCCAAACCTATAGCGAGCAAGAGCACTCCAAAATCGGATGCACCAAAACCGCCGCCTCCTAAAACTGATCAGATGACCGTTCCAAAGGAATCGCCTAAGAAGGAAGAACCAAAAAAGGAGACTCCCAAGCCAAAAAAAGAAGATCCAAAAAAAGAAGATCCCCAAAAGTCCCCTCCGAAAGAAGAACCCAAAAAGTCTGAACCACCTAAAAAAGACACCCGTGAGGAACTCATTCGAAAGGCACAAAGAGAACAGCTGCTAAAATCGCTACAGAACGCGCCTGTCGGACCAACAGATCGAGAAGCCACCAGTCAAGAAGGTACGGATAAAACCCTACCTGGACTCCCTTCTGCCGAACCAAGCGATCCAATTTTGGCACAGTATATTTCTCAGGCTCGTGATAAAATCATCCCAAACTGGGCGCCTTTGCCCACTTTGGTGGAAGCCCATCCAGAATATGAAGTCATCATTGAAGTAGAAGTGTTGGCGGATGGTACCTTAAAAAATCCTACCGTCGTCAAAAAATCTGGGGATGCCTCATTCGATGCAGCAGCGATTCGAGCGATATATAAGACAGTATCCCTGCCTCCTCCACCTGAAAAATGGAAGGCTTCTGCTGCTCAAGGTATTTTGATCACATTGGCAGCAGCGGATAAAACATAAATACACCTTACTTATTGGAGCATCTATGATCAGCCGAACACGCTATCTACTCCCCCTATTGTGCAGTCTATTGTTCCCAACATTCTCTTCAGCCGAAGAAAAAATCCACATCTATGTTGGAGCGCCTGGCCGTTCCAGAGTACCCATTGCACTCCCCAAACCTGCCTCAGATTTACCTGCTGCTCAAGAGTTCTATGCCGTTGTCAAACACGATTTGGAGCTCAGTGGCTGGGTGGACATTGTCGATCCAGACACCTATGTGGAAAAGCATGGTACAGGGATCAAAGAAGGCTCTTTTCGATTTTCGAACTGGGATTCTGTCGATGCTGTCGCTCTAGCAAAAAGTAGCTTGACCGTTAAAGATGGCCGACTACGATCTGAAATTTGGGTGTACGACATTGCAAAGAGACAGAAACTGGGAGCCAAAGCATACTCCGCTTCGCCTGCCAATGTACGCACCTTGGGTCACCGAGTGGCCAATGAGATCATCCGACAGCTCACTGGAAAAGACGCCCCTTTCAATACACGATTCTCGGTGGTCAACGATCGCAGTGGAAGCAAGGAAATCTACATCATGGATTTTGATGGAGAACACATGCAGCGCATCACTCGCAATGGTGAAGTCAATCTCCAACCGCAGTGGTCGCCCAATGACAACAGACTGGCATTCACCTCCTACATGAACGGCAATCCAGATTTGTACATTGCAAATCTGACATCTGGCCGAATCACTCGTTTGTCGGCGAGGGATGGCGTCAATATCGGAGCCTCATGGCACCCAAATGGTAAAGAAGTGGTCGCAACACTATCTCCGAATGGAAACTCTGACATTTATCGACTGGATGCCAGTACCGGTCGTATACTTGATAGATTGACGAAGGATCGAGGAATCGACGTCGCCGCCTCCTATTCTCCAGATGGCAGTCAGATTGCGTTTGTGTCTGAACGGTCAGGGGGCGCTCAAATCTACATCATGAATTCAGACGGCAGCAACGCCAAGCGAGTCTCTTTTGCTGGAAAATACAACACGGATCCAGTCTTCTCACCAGATGGTACACGTCTGGCCTACGTTTCAAAAACAAACAACTTCGACATCTACACCGTGAAGTTAGACGGTACCGGTTTGAAGAGAATCACTCAAGATCAAGGCAACAATGAAGACCCTACCTGGTCCCCTGACGGAAATTATTTGGCTTTTCGATCAACACGTACTGGTCAGGCACATGTGTGGTTGTCGACAGCAGATGGGGAACATCAAGTTCGTTTAACGAATGGCAAAGGTAATTTTAGCAATCCAGACTGGTCGTCACCAAATAAATGGTGAGACAATATATCGAGTCGATGGTCACTTCAACCAAAATGGAATAGACAACCCCTATGAAATACGCTGCAGTACAAATATCCAGAGGGATGGTGCACCTCTTAATCCGACAAGGTTCCGACCTTACATGCTGGGAAAAAAGGAGTTTTACTCCGCCACCAAGAATGTTGCTTGAAAGTGCAACAATTCAAGAAATTTTGGATTTAATAGAGGAAATGATAGAGCTCGCGAGACTACAAGGCATACCCGTGTGGGAAATCTATGCCTGTATGGATCTGGGAATGTCAACGATTCTCAATGTGAACGGCATTTTACAGCGTTCAAAGGCAGAACTCGCTCTTCCGATTCATTCTTTAAAAACAGACGAAGAAGCTCTGTGGGGATGGATTGGTAAAACCTATGGTCTTCACCTGAGGGATGGTCCTACAGCATGGGTGGATATCTCTCACAATGCCATATTCTGTGTTCTTGGAGAGAATGGACAAGTCCATCAGATTGAACGATTGCAATGGTCGTTGCTTGAACGAACCACACACTATTGGGGCAAAGAACCCGATCGATTCAAGAACAATGAGATCCTTCAGATGCAAACCGATATCGAACGAAAGTTGAAAGGACTAGACTGGAGCGTCCGCCCACACAATTTGGTTGTAACAGGGCTCCCACTCACTCCATTCAAGAGACTGTTTCCACTGGCAGAAGGAAAAGAGTATCACAATCAATCTTTTTCCCGAGCCTCATTGCGCCAATGGAGTGACCATCTCTCTCAGTCGCATCGAAAATATCGGACGCGCATCATGAATGATGGCAATTGGACAGATGGAATACTGACTACAACAATGTTGTTGATGGAACTGTGCAACCGATCCTTCAAAGATTCCTTCATCATGTCTGATGGAGAACTGGCTCTTGGAATCTTGGCCAGTCTACCTTCTTCACCCCCCAACTAAATGCATACTCAACTTCAGCAACTTGGAGCTCACATGACAAAAACACTTCCATTATTTCTTGTATTGACAGCCTGTACTACTGGTGGAAACTACCCAGACAAGTATGCTTCTGCCCTGTGTGAAACCACGTATGCTTGTTTAGACAATGATGATATCGAGCTGGTCTCAGGATATGACAATGAAGAAGAATGTATTGCTGAGATCAGTTCTGATATCCGCAGCAGCAACACGTATGACGAGTTTGAAGAAGGTGAGCGCAAATTTAATAAAGAAGCCGCCAATGCCTGCCTAACAGAAATAGACGAGGTTCAACAAGATTCTGATTGCGATGGCTCCATGTCTGCGTGGACATTTTTCACTGACATTCAATCTGATGACTGCGACGATGTATTTCCCACGGCGGAGTAATCAATTATTTTTTCGTGATGTCGTTTTTTGACATCATTTAAAATGACTTA
>CALDQI010000020.1:0-3308 GCA_937911635.1 uncultured Pseudomonadota bacterium
TAATCTCTAGCGTTGCACCCATGCTCGGGCTGATGGTGACTGTTCTTGGGATGGTAGTGACCTTTGAATCGATTCAAACCTACGGGCTTGGAAATGCAGACGCCCTAGCTGGAGGGATTTCTCAGGCGTTGCTCACAACGCTCATCGGATTGACAGTTGGTGTGCCGACATTGATGGCACATCGATTTTTGCTGACAATGGTGGATGGCCGTTTGTTGATGTTACAGCAACTGGCAACGGAACTTCTAGACCTGCTTAGTGTCTTGGAGCATGGTGAATCTTGATGCAGTTTGGTTCGGAAAGACGCGATGCTCCTAGGCTTGATATGACGCCGTTGATTGATGTGATATTTCAGTTGCTTCTCTTCTTTATGCTGTCTACAACCTTTCGAAATTCCCCGAGCTTTGAGGTTCAACTTCCGGAAGTGTCGTCTGATAAGATGATTCAAGAAGATCAAACTTGGACCTTGATGGTGTCTAAGTCTGGAGAGTTATCCTCTCAAAATGGAATTCTTCTAAAAAAAGATTTAGAAGAAGTATTGAAGGCAGAATTGCGATCGAATCCTCAAGTATCGTTGATCATTGAGGCGGATGAAGCCTTGGAACATGGAATGGTGGTAGAGTTAATGGACATAGCTCAAGAGGCTGGTATTGGAACTGTTCAAATCGGAGCCACACAAAGGTGAGCGGATAAACGGCTTAAGTTGTCACATGGAAGAAGTGGACAAGATCTCTTAGATCTTTTACATCCTATGTCATGAGATTTGCCTTTCCCAAAAAAAGAAAAAAAAGGCTTCCTTTTTTGCCTATCCTCATCGTATTTACAGCGTTGATGATGATTGCTACGATTTTTGGCGAGGGGGGAGTCATTCACGCGTTGTCAATGCGGGTTGTAAAAGATCAAGCCTTGCATGCTGTCGAGGAGCAACATCGTGAAAACAATCGGATGGCTGCACTGATCCGTAAGGTACAAAGTAGTCCACTGGAAACTCAAAAATTCTTAGCTGCGTATGCCCACTTAAGTTCTGAATCTGTGACGGTATACAATTTCAAATCTGTAGAAGACCTCACGAGTCTTGAGACGCTAGAAGAACAAGAGGAGCTGACATGGTGGCAAAAGATTGAGTTCCGAATTCGTCTTCTTTGGCGGTAAAAGTCTCGCAGACAACCGTTTAAAATCTACTCAGGTCTTGTTTTTTTTCGATTAGAAAATTTTTTTCTTGCCAAAGATCTCTCTTTTGTGTATTCTATTGACACGTCAAGTCCAAATAAATATTGACACGTCAACAGTAAAATATGTCTACACCCATTATTCGATTGCTATTTCTTGGAATTCCGACCCTTGTGGTTGGAATGACATCCTTTATGGTACTGTTCGGAGAACAAGGTCTACTCGAACTGAGTCGTACAGAAGAACAACTTTCTGAAATACGCTTGGATATCGACACCATTAAAGAAGAGAATCGAAAACTAGAAGTGAAGATTCGTCGTTTGCGATCGAGTCCTTCTCAGGTTGAATTACTGACTGCGGATAAACTGAATAAGGCTACAGTCGAAACCACCGTCTATCGATTTAGTAATTGATATGCCGATATTTCGATGGGATATTGATAAGACCTATCTGGAAACAGATTTTGAATCGTTGTCTGGTTTATGGAGAGCGGCAACCGAAGAAGCAGAGGAAAAGAAAACCACGGATGGTGTTGTACCTCTAGTGCATGCGCTTCAAAAAATAGACGACACTCGGATGGTTTTTTTATCCGGGTCACCAAAGCAAATGCGCTCTGTTTTACTAGAGAAGTTTTCTCTGGATGGAGTTGATGTTGATGACATAATTTTAAAAGATTCTCTCGGAGCAATCGCAAAGGGACGTTTTTCCGATGTGAAAAATCAGTTCGGACACAAGCTTCCTAGTCTTGTAGAGCATCGTTTGAGGGTTCAAGACTTGTCCTGTGGACAAACGGAATATTTGTTTGGGGATGATGTTGAACAAGATGCTTTGATTTATCTTAGTTATCAACTCATCTTGAATGGTCAATTACAGTGGAAAGAAGTCAAGGAACTGATGCGTGAAGGGGGAGCCCTTAGTAGTGCAGTTGATCGAATTCGTGGTTCATTTTCAAAATTAAAACCCAATACAAATGTGGTTCGAGGCATCTTTATTCGGCTCACAACACATCAAATTCCGACCTGGATGTACGACTTAATGCCTCACTTAACTCCAGTTCATACATGGTCACAAGCTGGCGTAAAACTTTGGTCGGATGGAGTCATTGGTGTAGACGCATTGCGTCAAATCTGTACAGATGAGAAAACGACTCCGATTCAGTTCGCCAATCTGGTGCAAGATTTGCAATTGCGAGGTCTGATTGAAAAGGAAAAGGCAACGTCCTTATTGGAACAGATGGGAGAAGAACGTCGCTATTTTTTCGAAGAGACGACGGTGCGTCCTTTAACATTCAACAATGTATTTGAAGCCTTTCAGGAAGTATCATGATCACGCTTTTGTATTCTACTTTGGCAACCCCTACACATCCATTTGCAGATGCTACACTCCTCGTTAACGATGATGGTCATTATTTGCTTAGTATCCCGACGATGGAAGATTGGACCAGCGCGGAGGTTCAAATTGCGCAGTATCCACCGGTTGATGTGGAGATTCAGGATTCGGTCATTGAGATTGAAGGGGAGTTCTTTGAACCAGAAGATGATTTATGGGTCAACATATCGATTGCAAAAGGGACAAACTTTGGAGGGAGTTATCGCTTTCCACTTGAGATTGTCCCTCTTCCTACGGAAATGCCAATTTTTGAATCTACGGAACTCTACACTGGAGAGCGTGAGCACAGTCTTTGGTGGAGATCTCCTACATCCGAACCAGTCTTATTTTTCTGGGAAAAGAGAGAGGTTACAATTTTTGGACACACCTTCTTTAGCGGTTAAGTAATGGCATTCAACACGTATGGATGCGTGTGGCGATTGTATTTTCTGTTGTTTATTTTCTGGTGGAGTGCACGATGACACCTTCAAAAGTTATTAAAACCCTTCACGATGAGAGTAAAAGAGTGGGAGGGTGATGTAGTCTTCTTGCACGAAATTATCCCAGGCGCTGCTGATCGATCATATGGCATTCATGTAGCTAAGCTGGCCGGCTTACCATCTGCAGTGATTGCTCGGGCAAAGCAGGTCCTTTTGATTTTAGAGCAAGGAGAGCAATCTTGCTCTTTAACCGGATTAGTAGACAATTTGCCCCTTTTTGATAAAGCCAATAACAAGCAGCCGTCAAAAGTTTTATCGTCTACAGAGTCC
>CALDQI010000021.1:0-6582 GCA_937911635.1 uncultured Pseudomonadota bacterium
CACCTTCTTTAAGTCGCCGAGATGGTTTCATTAACGCCGTATAGCAGCCTTCCAAATCAGGCTTATCCTGAAGAAAAAAGGCCTCTACTTTTCCTCCCGATGCACGTCGTGCAGATACTCTAGCGTGTAACACACGAGTATTATTGAGTACCAAAACATCGCCGGGCTTAAAACACTCCGAGATTCGTGACACAAAGGAGTCAATGTGTTGATCAGAATTGTCCAACACCAACAACTTGGATTCTGACCGTTCCGCAAGGGGGTGAACGGCAATGCATTCGTCTGGGAGATCATAGTCAAAGGGCGCAAGTTCCTGTTCAAGAGACATGTGTTCATTTCCTGATTCGGATGATGTGGATGATTCGATAGCAACGGGGGCAACTATTCAATTCTTGTCCCCTTGTCAATCTCAGTTGAGAGAATTAGTGTATTGCATAAACTTGGAGTCGCTATGGGTTTCTGGAAATCACGATGGACAAATGGGCAGACTGGCTGGCACAATTTAGACATCAATGAGCACCTGCAAAATCACCACAAGATCTTATTTCAACACGATTCCCCAACCATCTTTGTGCCTTTATGTGGTCAAAGTTTGGATATGGCATGGTTGAATCAACAAGGTGCATCAATCATCGGTGTCGATCTAGTCAGACAACCCCTCGAGCAATATTTTACTGAGCAAAAGTTGACGCCGAAAAGTCAGCTCGTTCACGATATTGAATGCCTCACCTCAGGTAGCCAAACACTCTTTCACGCAAACATATTTGACATCACCTCAGACACAATCGGTCCTGTAGACGCCATTTATGACCGAGCTGCATTGGTTGCCCTATCACCGAAACACCGTGAGTCCTATGTGGAACACTGTTTGTCACTACTTAAACCTGGTGGTTCGATATTGCTGGTCACTTATGACTCTCCGGTCGCAGATGATCACGGCCCCCCTTTTCCAGTTCGAAAAGGGACTGTTGAAAAACTCTTTTCCAATGCCCAAGAATGCATTCAGTTGGATGAGGTGCACACGAACAAAGCAGACAGTGAACGGTTACGGAAACGCAACCTAGAATGGTCGCGCTCCGACATATGGAAAATAACAAAATAACCCCATCAAAGATCAACCTGATACCGTACAATGAAAATCCAGATAGGGACATACATCGACCATCTTTTGAACAAGTCAAAGCCTTTCAAACGTATCTGGTTAGTATAGGATGGTATTGTTCAATACGTACAACACGAGGCCTCGACATCTCAACAGCGTGCAGACAATTGAAAAAAATTTTCAAATCATCAAACAATCTACATAGGACGAAAACATGACACACAAAATTGGAATTATTGGGGGCTCTGGACTTTATAAGATTGAGCAGTTTGAAATTGTAGAAACAGACAAACAGTTTCAAAAGGCTCAGGAAACCATATATGGCAGCCCATCTGCACCAATTAAAAAGTACACAATGAAGGGTGTAGACGCAGAATTGTACTTTTTGGCTCGTCACGGACATAATCACCACTTAAACCCCTCAGAAGTTCCGTATCGCGCGAATATCCTCGCATTAAAGCAACTGGGTGTAGACTGGATCATCTCAATCTCCGCGGTTGGATCCTTACAAGAGGAAATTGCCCCAAAAGACATGGTTATCATCGATCAATTCATCGATAGAACAAAAGGACGTCCTTCAACGTTCTTCCACGATGGGATTGTGGCGCACATCAGTTTTGGAGACCCAGTTTGCACCAAATTGCGCCAATACCTCTTGAAAAGCACACAAGAGGTTGCACAAGAAGTTGCGGAAAAAAACGGGAATGGTACTGGCGAGATCGGACGGGATAATTTTACCGTCCACGATGGCGGAACCTATGTTTGTATGGAGGGTCCAGCGTTCTCTACAAGAGCAGAATCAAACATGTATCGGTCCTTCGGAGCCAGCGTAATTGGAATGACAAATTTGCCAGAAGCAAAATTGGCACGCGAAGCTGAGATATCTTATGCTACACTTGCCATGTCAACAGATTATGACTGCTGGAATACAGATCATGGTGAGGTCAGTGTGGATGAAGTTGTCGCGAATATGAATGCAAACATTATGAATGCGAAAGATATTCTCTTAAAAGTCATCCCCAAAGTTGCTCAACATGAAGGTGATGTACCTTTTAAAGGCACCATTGCCAATTCCATCATCTCTAAGGTCACTCCCCCCAATCGGAAATACGATCTCAAAAGCATTCTTGGAAAATAAATGATTTGGTTACCCCTTCTCACAGCCTGCGTAACACCACAACGCGTAGAACGATCAGCAACTCGAACAACTTTGGGTACTGCTTATCTATCGGAAGGCAATCCATCAGATGCCATCACAACGCTTGAAGAGGCAACCAAGTTAAATCCAAGGAATGCTGCTGCATGGGAAAAGTTGGCATTGGCCTATTACGCCAAAAGCGCGTCCGATAAGGCCATCGAGGCATTTGAAAAGGCCATCCGTTTGGATCCAACCAGAGCAGAAATCCGAAACAATTACGGTCTAATGCTTCTTGATATGGGGCAAGTGCAGCCTGCGATAGACGAGTTCAATGTTGCACTCGCAGATTTAGGCTACCGCAATACAGCACTGGTACTCAACAACTTGGGACAAGCCTACTATCAAAACAAAGAGTATGAGGCCTCCATCAGCGTCCTCACTCAGGCTGTGCAACGCGCACCAAATCTTTGTCAGGCTCGATTTAACCGCGCTTTTTCCTATCAGGCTTTGGATCGTAACGACTTGGCGTTGCAAGATTTTAATGAGGTCATTGAGTTGTGTGGCGACGTCGCAACAGGAGCCTATTATCACGCAGCTGAACTCATGTTTGAACTGCAAGACACCCCTGGTGCATGCAACTATCTACGCACTGTTGTTCGCGAAACAGGCCGCAGCACACTTGGTCGACGTGCAGAATCGCTACACAACGACAAATGTCGCTGACCGAGTTCACAAACAGATACCCCCCGCCTTACCTTCATCAAATTCTTCTCAACAAATCCCCACTCATTGCCGAATCACATCATTATGCCCTCTCATACCCAAACAAAAGAATCGACTCCACGTGTAAACCTACGACAAGAAAGAGAGCGTCGTTCGCTTACGATTAAAGATATTCATATTAGAGTCGGCATCCCACTTGAACACATTGAAGCACTGGAATCGGGCGTCGTCCCACAAGCTTTGAGAGGAAGAAAACTCCTTCGATCTAAGCAAGCCTACTTAAGCTTTTTGGACTATCCCAAACATTCCAAACTCGACGTACGTAGACGTCGTCGACGTTCTACTTCTGCCGGTTCCTCACGTCGTCACGGTGAACGTACTGGAAGTACAGAGATCGTAGTGCCGACGACATCCAAGTCTATATTTACAGGCTTTGGACTCGCGGTGGCCATGGTCGTGGGCCTCAAAACACTTTCTCTAGCCTTCGACAACCCCTCATTTTCTCTAGAGGGAATGCTAGATTCAATTGTAGAAGATTTAAACAATACAGATGCCTCTGAAGAAATAGCCAATGTGAAATTATCGTCCTCTCTCGCAAAAGAGTCGACACCACTGCTAACAAACACCACGTCTGGTTTACGATTGAAGAGCTCCACTGACTCAGTTCAAAACCAAATTGATGATTTGGTTCAGGACCTGGTGCAAATTGAAGATCCGGACCCTTCTGAATCGATAGGTCCACATGAAATATCAATCAAGGTGGATGAACGCAGTCGTCTCTTCTTCGTATGTGATGGACACCTCTTGCACAAAGGCCTCATAAAAAGAGGAGACACCTTCACCTGTAACTTTTCAAAGAAGGCCATCGTAGATATACATGACCCAGCTGCAGCTCAAATTACACACAATGCAAAACGTGTTCACCCAATGGGCCCACAAGGTAGTACCAGACGTCTCAGTTTTGTACACAATGAGTATTGACTGTTCTGAAACCTTGAATGTTCTAAAATCAAGTTGGTAAGTATACGAACGAACACTGGTTATATGACAAGGATTGGGTTTGTCCTAGTTCTATCTTGATCATAGTTCTACCTTGATCATAGTTCTATCTTGAACGTGATGCTCAACCGAACTTTCGTTGTCTTTTATCAGAATCAGTCTCTTTGAGAGGAATGGAACCAACAATTCGAATCTGCTTATCTAAACGATCCAGTGCCACATAAGTATCATCGGCTTCGATATTCAAATATCGTTCAATGACGTCAACGATCTCCCTCTTCATCTCAACCATTTGCTCTGGGGTGAGATTGACTTGATCATGAATCAGCAACAGCTGCAACCGTTTCTTTGCAATATCCCGACTGGAATCATCCTTCGCAAATAAACTCTTCAAGAACCGAATCATGATGCGCTCACCTGAGCCATGGCCCATTGCTTTACACGCTCCCATACACTCGTTTCCAAGGCTCTATTCAAATCGATGAACGGCACTTCTACCCCACGCAATCGCTGGGTCGCTCGATACATTGCTTCATGCAATAAGGACTCATCATTCAAGGCAAATGGTTCCCCTTTGTTGGAGGCTATTAAAACCTCAATACTTTCAGGTAAAACACCAAGAACTGGAGTGTCTAAAATCTGCCAGATGTCTTGAGAATCCAGCATATGCCCTTGTTGAACGAGTTCTGGTTGATAGCGATTGATCACGATCTGAATGTCTGAAAACTTTTTCTTCTGAAGCAAATCGATCACTCTATCCGCATCTCGTACAGCTGATACATCAGGAGTAACAACAATAACAGCTCTATGAGCGGCCGCTACAGCATTTTCAAACCCACGTTCAATTCCAGCCGGTGAATCAACGATGACATAGTCAAAACTGTGGTCAAAAAATAAATCATCGACGATGGAAACCATGTCATCTGGCACAATCGACATCTTATTTGAAGTTTGCGAAGTGGGAACAAAATACAAGTTTGGTACGCTGGCGACAGACAATACCACGTCAGCCAAATCGCATCTACCCTGAACAAATTGAACCAAATCCCAGTCAATGCGTTGCTCCATTCCAAGCAACAAATCAATATTTCGCAGACCGATATCAGCGTCCAACAGAGCTACCTTAGCTCCAGAACGGGCCAATCTGACTGCCATATTCGTAGAAACTGTACTCTTTCCAACACCACCTTTTCCAGAGGTAACGACAATACATTCTTGCATGAAACACCATTGTAAGGAAAGAAGGCCACCACAACATCAACTTAAGGGGAAGGAAATAGGGAATGTGAAGGGGTTGATGCTGTGGACATGCCAAGAGGGAAATCAGTTTTACTGATACCAAATAATACCGATAAAAACTTTACACGTCAAGAACTTTTTGTACATTCATGTTGGCGATCAATCATGAAAAAATGGATACGATCGTCAATTTGGACAATCTAGATCTTTTGTCAGCAAATATTTTTTTTAATTATTTTTTAGCCAGCAACTTATCAATGGTGCCAAGTGCATCTTTTGCGCGTAAATCATCATACCCACCCACGTGTTGACCATATATATAAATCTGCGGCACGGTTCTTTGTTTACTCATCCCCATGAGCTCTCTCAGAGAATCATATTGCCCCGTTAAATCTACCACTTCGATTTCTTGCAATCCTTTGATCGATTGAAGATAACGAATGGCAGCACTGCAATATCCACATGGGACCTTGGTGTATACAACTATTTTTTCGGGATTTGGTTGCATTTGACCTCCAACAGACTTCATTGTAACCGAGGTGAGAGACGCAATCCATTTTGAAAAAGATTTTTGTGAATCGTTTATATACAGTACATTGAAGAAGAGGGTGCCCTATGATTTACATCTATATATTGGCTTGTCGAACACCATTATCAGAACCTGTCCAAGATACAGGAGGAGAGACGATTGAACAGCAAATTGATGACACCTCTTTTGAGCTAAGCATAGAGACAGAACCACATCATTGGATTGAGAGGCCAATAGAGATCACCAGTTCGATTAGTGCGACAACACCAACCATTGCAGGAATAGAGATTGTTTGGCAATATCAATGGAACTGTACCGATGGCACCACTGGTACAGAACCCACTTTATTATTCACGCCGAGCACAGCCGGTATCGTTTCTTGTACGCTAACAGCGCAAAGCGACTCAGGTTTTGCCATCAATCCGGTGACCATCTCTACAGAGGTTCATGCTGCGCCAGAACAGGCTGACTGGACAATCCTAGTGTATCTGGCAGGCGACAACAACTTAGAAGAATCTGCCATCATCGATTTAAATGAAATGGAACAAGTTGGCTCCACAAACAACATCAATATTGTGGTTGAAATGGATCGTTGCTATTATTAACTCCATTACTTCCAAATATATCATTGCTATCATTATTATCACCGCCTCCAAATAAATCTGCTGCTGAATTACTTGTAACACTTCTTGTCGTGCCATATGGATTTGATTGGAATGGCATTTGTTGTTGCGCTACTTGTGTTTGTTTATTTCGTTCCTCTTCCTCTTTTTTTAAACGTGCTGCTTCTTCCTCTTTCTTTTTTTCCAATTCTGCTGCTTCTTCTTCTTGCTTCTTCAAAATTTCTGCTTG
>CALDQI010000022.1:0-1431 GCA_937911635.1 uncultured Pseudomonadota bacterium
TGTGGCTTGTTCAATACAACATTCAACAAATGTTGCAAATGGGTAGTTCGCCAATCGTGGCTCAAAAAAGTGGATATACATCAGCAGAAACTGAAGCCCTCGTCACCAAGGCTTTTCAGAAGCAGGACCTCCTACCGCCGCCGGTAGGAAAAGGTCATCGATTGGAGCCTGATGACGTTCGAGCAGATATACTTTCGTACTTACAAGACAAAGATGTGGAGGTCTATGTATTTGAGCAAGGCAATGAAATACGTTGGCGCATCTACAATAAATATTCGCTACAGTATCAGTTCACTTTTTCCAGTACGCAGACTGAGGCCACGGATGACCGCCGTATGGCTCAATCAACACATACCCGCATAACGCAACCTGTCGCTCTGTTGTTAACTGGAACAAAATACAAAGATCTAGAGCCTCTACTGGATTTAGACATCCCTCTGAATCTGGCGCTTGAACCCAACTCTCCGTTTGCACTGCGAAATGCAGTCTTGGGGGCCAGGCATTGGCATGAGATTGTATTGGATATCCGATCCTCATCTGAGTTTGTACTCGATGCACTCCCTTTTGCAACCGCTTTACTATCGACTACGCCACTACCGATTGAGTCTAAGAATATCATTGTAACCTCTGACACCACAGAGGTGTCCGCTGACCAGATCGAACTACCCAATGCACAAATCTGGCGGCTCAACATGACCACATTATCCACAGAGGATGTCAAACGGTGGTTGGATACTTTACCGACGTCTCTGAACTTTGTCCGTTTGTCTTACTGGGATATCGCCCCAAAATGACAAGCATCCGGATGGTTTATGAACTATGTCCGTCGTTTACTCCACAGGAATCGAATCGATTCTTGAAATGCCTTGACTATCACTTTTGGATGTGCGCCAGTCTGAATCCCTAGCTCTCTAGGATGATGCTGAACAGGTATCTCCAACCACGTACACTCGGCAGCATTGAAATGCGACAACATTTCTGCATTGATAAAAGCTCCGTCACTTTGTAAATGAAAGGACTGCAGCATTGCCGTCGGAAGAAGTTTGAATGCACAATTGACATCGGTTACTTCAACAGAAAAGACTCTTTTGATGTACTGTCCCCACAACCAAGCGTTCAAACGTCTAAATGAAGGGTCTTGTCGATGACTCCGCACCCCCAGAATCAAATCGGCTTCCCTTCGCTTTTCCCACAATCCCAAGAAGTCTTGTGAACGGAACTGTCTGTCAGAGTCGGTAAAAAATGTCCACTGACCAAAAGCAGCCTTGAATCCACTTCGAAGTGCAGACCCATACCCTAGGTTGGTTGGATGCTCTATCACGCGTAGGTTCGGAAGCGGCAATCTCTCCAAAACACTTTGTGTATCATCAGAGGAACCATCATTGACCACAATCAGTTCCGCAGAGATACCACTGAGCATCGTAGCAAAGT
>CALDQI010000023.1:0-6185 GCA_937911635.1 uncultured Pseudomonadota bacterium
GCGATGGGCTTTAAACCTGCGGTCTCAATAGTCGACGTCGATGGCGACGGTTGGGGCGAGAGTAGCCCAACTTCTGCGACTGCCGGAACAGACTGTGATGATGCCGACGCAGACAAGAACAACAGCGATGTCGACGTCGACGGACTCACCTCTTGTGATGGTGACTGTGATGATTCGGATGCGGAAATTGGGTTTGAGGACTTGGACGGTGACGGATTTTCAAGCTGTCTCGACGACTGTTTCGATTCAGATGCCGATATGGATGGGGATGGAATTCCAGATTCTGCGGCTGTATACCCAGGTGCCGCAAGTCTAGAACCAACACTCTGTACTGCAGATGTCGACGGGGATGGCTATGGTGATGCTCTGGTCAATGACAATTACAACGTTTCTGGCTGCTTCATGCTCGCCCTAGTAGACACGGGCTCCTATTGGGATGCCGCTGATGTGACGGTCACAGTTAATGGAGTAGAGGAGGGTTCGTATACCAACACCTCTGCATCAAGTTCGGGTCAAGAAGAGCTCTTTGAAGTCTGTGTTCCTGGAGCGGCTGTGTTGAATTATACCTGCACCTCCTCATACGACTGCAGTGCTCATACTTTCCGTGTTTACCTAGACTCCAATCGCGATGGCAGCTACGATAGTCTCGTCTATGCTGATGGTTTTGAAGAAACCGGGGTTTCCCCCGTACAAGGAGACGTATTCACGGTACAACTGGCTTCTGTCGATGAAGGGAGTGACTGCAATGATACCGACTCCACAACGATCGGCGATGACGACGGTGATGGATACACATTCTGTACAGAAGATTGTGATGATGCAGATGCTACTGTCAATCCTGATGGCGTAGAAGTGTACTACGACGGTGTTGATCAGGACTGCGACGGTATGTCAGACTTTGACCAAGATATGGACGGAGTTGATATATACGAGGTCGATTGCGATGGGGACGGTGTGGTAGATAGCACCTGTGACTTTGACGGTAATGGAAGCATCGACTGGCGTGGCGGTCGTGACTGCGACGACTCTGATGCGACAACAACCGGAGACGACGATGACGATGGCTTCTTGGTCTGCGGTGACGATTGTGATGATACCGATGTGTCAATCAATCCAAGCATGGATGAAGTGTATTACGACGGTGTCGATCAAAACTGTCTAACGGGCGATGAATTTGATCAGGATGGTGATGGAGACCTTGTGGACATGGTAGACTGTGCGGGTGTCATACAAGCAACCTGTGACTTTGATGGCGATGGCGTAGATGATTTTGTTGGTGGTACAGACTGTGACGATACCTCTTCAGGGCTCAACGGGCTCGATATCGACACAGATGGCTTCACTTCATGTGTGGATGCAAACGGATTGAGCGACTGCGATGATTCAGATGCCAGTACATACCCAGGAATTGCCGTCAACGAACCCTCCTATGATGCATCTGATCTCAGCACTCACTTTTGTGCGACAGATGCAGATGGTGACGGGTACGCCGCAGCCCCATCTTATGGATGCTACACCATTGAAATGACAGATTCTTACGGAGATGGATGGAACGGAAACGCTCTCGAAGTCTATGAAAATGGGATCTGGATGGCTTCCTTCACAAATGAAAACTTAGCAAATGGCTTCTATACTCCAGAAACTGAAACAGCCTCGTATTGTCCATCTTCAGGATTGGTAGAATTTGTATTCTTGGATGGTGAATTTACAGATGAAGTATCCTTTTCTCTCTACTATGATGATGGGGCTAGTGGTGTATTTATCGGTGAAGGAACTGGAGAAGAGCCAAGTACACTCACTTTCATGAGTGTAAACTATGGAGATGGTGACGCTCTCTTCTCGGATCTTTGGGGTTCGGACTCAGATGATTCGGATTCTTCAATCTACTAAAACACCCTGCCGTCTCAAATTGAGAGCCTTCGCTCTTTCATCCGAAGGTTCTCGACTTGTATTTTAGAATCGCGTAGTTATTCCTTATCGATTCAGCTTGGCCCGCATAGCGGCCAATCGTGCTTTCATTTGATCGCTTTTGGAACGAGGATTGGAGTCTTCCGTTGCAGAAACGATTGCTGAGGTTGAGCTGACCTCGATGTTCTTATCTTCGGATACCTGTCCGCCATCCTGTACTGGATTCTCAGACGAGTCTTCGGATACAGGAGATGACGACGATACAAAACTGGACTCTGAAGTGTCGCTTGACGATTCTACTTCGCTAGAATCGTCGGGTATTCCCTCAAGTGAGATCGACTGTATCTTACCATCTACATCATGTTGAGTGTCATCCTTCTCAGATGAAAGCATAACAGAGCTCTCTCTCTGTTGTACAACGATCGTTTCTGGTTGCTCAAACAAACCATCGTCACTGGATTCATATTCCCCATCGAATTCTTCATCAAAACTGACTTGTTCAAACGATGAGTCAGACCAGAACGATGGTATTTCTGATTCATCGATATCCCCGCTCACAGCCCAAGCATCCATCGAAACTTGAACATCTATTGGTGTCGACATATCATGTTTTGCAACGGCAATAGGCTCTGTTGGGGGATCATCGCCTCGGACCACTGTCACCTCCGAATCCGAATCACTGCTCTGAGAATCTTCTTCCTGAAGAACAGACACAATCATGTCTACGGGCTGAACCGTGGCTATTTTGGGTACCGTTTTTTCTTCCGGCTGTGTTTCACTTTCGGAATCTTGATCTGATAGAATCGGAATCGAATGTTGGATCGCACTTATCCTATCGACATTCGACTCCATACGCATCAACTCTTGCATCCATTCAGCAGGGATAAGAGCCTCTACAATTTCTGCATCCAAGGCATGAAGCAAGAGGGTTGCAGTGGTTACATTCCCACCGGTCTTAGAATCTACAATCACAACAGACTCGCCGCTCAATATCAGTTTTTGAATACCTTCCAAGTTGATATATGTAGAAGTACTTGTGTTGTAGAGTCGCCGATTGGGATATTTCTTAATGGTGATCATTCTAGTCTCTGTATTGCTATGCTATACTTGATACTTAACATCTCTGATTTACAATGTGAATCAGATCCAACGGTCGATGGAATTTTTACTGCTAGATTTGTTAAATTACCGCCGCCCTCTACCAACTTAAGGAAGCCAGAATGAGCCAATCTGAGTCCGCTGATTTACTCGCCCGCCTATACAACGAACTCGCGCAACACATTGTAAAGCAATGTGCACAGGAGTTTCAAAAGCCTGAGTTTTTATCTCAACTCAATTTAGAGGATCATTTGGCGCCATCCATTGCAGTCGCCGTTCAGAATGCGTCACAATCCTCTCAGACACAAGAACTTGAACAGCAAGTGTTACTAACAGAACAAATGATTGACGTGTTAGAAGGCGCGCTCCAAGATCATCGTTCTGAACTGGATGCGCTGACGGCTGAAAATACTTCTCTGAAGGGACAGATCGAACGACTCGCGCAAAAGGCAAAGCTGCTCGAAAAGGAAAACACTCAGTTTCGATTGGAAATCGCCAACAATCGAAGCAGCCTGCTCGAGCGACTGAATACTCTTCAAGAAGATGTTGATCGATTACAGCCGTAGATTGGGACGAACTGCTCAGACAACAAACGTCTATTGTAGGTCCAACTCACCTTTACAGTTGTCGTCATCAATCGCCATCCAATCACTGCCTGAGTATCGCATTTCGACCATTCCGACAGGTTCACCTTTGTCAGAGTCGTCGATCCCACCAACATTTTTACAGCCACCTTCAACGACCTCACCATCTGGATACTCAATCTCACAGTACAGACTGGTCCAGACCATGTCTAAGTAGATGTTCTGGTCACCCACGAGAGCCGTTTGTTCCGTGTTAAAATCATACTTTAAGTCGGCATGAAACACAACAGATTCACCACCAAATGTGGTCTGTTCATCGTAAGAAAAGAGCATCTCTCCGTCAAATTCAAAACGCCCATCTTCCACGAATTGTGCTATCACATCATAAGTGCGATCTTGACAGTCAAACTCTCCCGTCCATGTACCCTGCAAAGTGTCACGACACCCCATCATGAGTAAACTAGAACAAAGAACACTATATCGTACGATCCGCATTGGTCATCTCCATGTCAACTGAGTACATGTACTGTATACCCTATTTTAACGCATTCACCCCTCTCTAGAAATGAAAAAAACAAAGTCTTGCCCCAATTGTACGACTCCTATAGAGAACTCCGAAACAGAATGTGATATTTGTGGATGGTCTTCCCTGGCCAACTCACAGATTGACCTCCGCGCGGCTCTACCTGTATTTTTACCAATGTTGGGTGGAACTTTCGTGATGGGATCAGCCCAAACAGAAAAGGGTAGAGATCCCGATGAAGATGAGCATCTAAAATCTGTAAATAAATTTTGGGTCGCCAATGTTGAGGTCACTCAGCGTCTCTATGCTCTTGTGACAAGACACAATCCAACCATGGACAAGCATCCTTTGAAACCTGTTGCCTCAATTACTTGGTGGGAGGCCGTTCATTTCTGCAATCGTCTCTCCTCTTTATTGGAATTCGATCTCGTATACAACAATCTGGATACATCAAATCCTACCGCCAACCTAGCCAGCAATGGCTTTCGATTGCCAACGGAAGCAGAATGGGAGTGGATGGCAAAACATCACGCCGTAGCCGTTCCTCCACATCGGGAACAAACAAACTGGACCACTGTCCCAACAAATCCAGCGCAAAAGGAAATGCAGTGGGTTCTCGGAAATGTTTGGGAAATGTGCTGGGATCTGTATACGCCCTATACCAGCAATTCACCAGACATCCCGGATGATGTTCCACCAATGGCGCGAGTTGCCCGAGGCGGATCATGGGTTGATGGTATTGATATCTTCCGTCCCGCCAATCGTGCATTTATCGACTCCAATAGTCGTACGGATACCGTCGGTTTTAGATTGGTTCGATCCACTCTTTTTGGCTCTCGTTCTCCAAATAGGATATAGTTGATTGTTCACAAATTTGAGGTACACATGTATTTATTGATCGCCCTACTTGCCTGTGGTGGAGACGACACCACCCCAGCCACAGATGCTCCGCAAATAGAAACCAATGCCGGCACAAACAATGCTCCGAATATGCAAAACGGAGGAGAAGGTAACGGTCAGCCGCAAGGTCAAGGTCAAGGTCAAGGTGGCATGGGACAAGCAGCTGGTGGTCAGGGTGGTCCTGAAGGTCAAGGGAATCCTGAAGGTCAAATGGACGGTCCTGGTGGAGATATGAACGCTCCCAACAACGGTGAAAATATCGGTGCAGCCGTTCCTCCGGAAGACGGTGATAATATCGGAGATCCCAATATCCCGCCCGACACCATAAACCAAACGGCTGGGAAAGATGGACAAACATCACCTCAACAAATGGGAATGGGAAGTGCTGAAGGTGGGCAACAAGAACCCAAAAAGAAACCGCCCACATTCATATTCAATGCTCAAAGCGACGACAGTGGTCCCCTCTACAAAACTGCCGATGGAGACTGCTTTGTGCGTAAAAATTGGGACCAGCCCAACGACGGTACCATGGGAGAGACTGAAGCCCGTGACTGTCCGCCACAAATGGCATCTGATGCGTGGGCAAACTGTCCAAATGGTCGACTCGTAAAACACAACGTCGGTGACAAAGAAGGAACCTGTGAGTGTGAGCCCATTGAACGTGGCGAAGCCAAAGTCATCGACTGTCCATAACGAACACCGTCGTGCGCAAGCGTAAAGAAAACCTTTCCAAAGCGTACAATCTTTCCTTGGAGCAAGTGGAATGGGCCTATGCGCTCTCTATCACTCTGACAGACTTTGACTCACTGTTAATTGACAGGCAACTCTCGATATTGTCTACCCTATGTGGTCCACCCATCGGAGAGGGTATCGATGGGTTCTCCACACTGTTTCATTTATGGGAGGACACTTCTACACTGAGTCCAGAAGTAACCAGCTGGTTGCTGCAAGGATTGAGTCAACCTGAGGCAAGTCAAACCTTCTTTGCTTGTTTAGAACTGTTTCAAGAGGAAGATGTAGAACGGGCTAAGCTGAATGTTCAGGCAGAAGTCTATGCTCACTCCATACTGTCCGATGAATTAGAGTCTCGTGCGGATGTTGAATCCATCATCGGTTCTGCTGATCCATGGAGACCTGACACTGTAACAAACGGTCACTTGCTGCTCCGAATT
>CALDQI010000024.1:0-6071 GCA_937911635.1 uncultured Pseudomonadota bacterium
GAGTGGAAATGTGTGGGAGTGGGTATGGGATTATTACGGAAGATACTCTAGGGATTTGGTCGTAAACCCGACGGGAATCTCCAGTGCTTCCTACCGAGTTCTCCGAGGTGGCTTCTGGGACTCCTATCCGTACGCCCTGCGTTCCGCTGAGCGTATCTACTTCACGCCCCCGTTCCGCAACTTCAACCTCGGGTTCCGTCTCTCAAGGATTTCCCCTTAGATATTTAACCCCTTATCCCCATTCCCTAAGAAAATCTCTAGGGATTTGGGTCGGAACGGGACGGGAACACCCCTGTGTTCTAGAACCGAGCAGAACCAAACCAGAGAGCGATTGTGTATGAAAAACCAATCATCAATATTTGGTGTAGTGGTCAAGGTGACCAATTTCTCAAGGTGATTTGACCGGTGTAATGTTGAGAACCGTTGGCGTCTCATTTGACCGACGTTCTTCATCGTAGCGATCGGTGTTTCGAGTGTCAGGCAGGCAAAACAGGCGGCTAAATCACGATGGTGTGGGATATCGGTACGCAGTCTGACACATACAGAACCGCGATCGCGATGCGGCGAGTGTGTACGGTTCCGGATCGGGAGTCCTGTTCCGAGTGTGGTTGTTTATTCAGAATCTGAATCCAGCTGGGTTTGTATCTGGGTTACCTCTTCGAGGGATAAACCAGTTCCGATGGCCACTTGTTCGATGCTCAGACCCATTTGGAGAAAGTTTCGAGTAGTTTCCAACTTTGCTTCGAGTTGTCCTTTTTCTTTTCCCTTTTCAACACCCAACTCAATGCCTTCTTCTCTACCTTCCTCTCTTCCTTCCTCTCTTCCTTGCTCAATGCCTTCTCGTTTTCCATCGTTGTGGGCTGTCCACATTTTGGAATACTCTTCAGTTTCGGCATATTGAGCGATGTCGATGATGATTTTCTGTTCGGGAGTGAGCTTTTCGAACTCGGCGAGTGTCATGGCATCAATTATCGCTTTAGTGAACTTGGTGTCTGAGTCTATGGACATGGGTTCTTCTCGGGTGTGGAGGTTTCGAATCAGTGTCAGCCAGTGTTCCAGATTTGGATTTTGGCTGAACTCTTCGGTGATATTTGGCAATTGGATGTAGATAAAGTTCAATTTATCATAAAAAGGTTGGTCTGGATTTTGGTCGGACTGTAGCTTGACCGTATGGACCAAACTTCGGTCATTCGGAAAGAGTCGAAAGTTCATCAGGGAGATGACATAGACTCTGGGAAGTTCATAGTTCCACTTCCCCTTTTGAGATTGTCGTTGGATGACGTGACTGCCGTAGAGTATTGTTCTATCGACGTAATGTTCTTGCCTTACCTGTTGCATTTCAACGATGACAAAAGAACCGTCGTGCAATCGGCAAAATACGTCGAAAATCGAAGTCCGGTCATCGACATAGTCTGCAAATTGAGTGGTATCAATGAACTCAATCGATTCAATCGACAGTTCGGGTAGAATGGACTCAATAAAGCTGATGAGGATGTGTGGATAATCGGGATTGGCAAAGACTCTTTTGAATCCAAAGTCGGACATTAGAGATATGTATTTCGGCATCGGTAAATGGCTCCGTGTTGGGTGTTGAGCCAGTCACAGAGCAGGATTCATGCCAATCAACTATCTTTCGGTAAAATAGACCAGATAGGGTAAATGTTCAATAAATCGAGCAAACGTTCGTCAATTTATTCGTCAGGTTTCGTCAGGTTTCGTCAATATTGGTCAAATCTATTCACCAACCGCAACAATCATTCAAGTATTCAACCATTTACACCATCAACGGTCAACCAATCCACTTTCGACACCATCAAACAACCCATCCGAAACAAAAAGTGTACTGCTACTAAACCTGTCGGGGTGATAGTGTCAGTTGGGTTCAAAGGAGATCGGAATTTCAACCGAACGAAGTGTACGTACACGAGTGAGATTGGAAGCCGATAACCGAAGAAACCAGCGACAATATCATCCCCTTGGTACACTCCTGAGGGGCACCCAATACTTCCCACCGGCCACCAAAATCGCTTCATCCAAGACGGGTACTTCCATGTTGGCGAAGAGGACACAGGAGACGGAGGCTTTGGCGTTGTAATTGTTGTGGCGCTCAGGATAGTCGAGGCGGACATTCATGCCGTGCGGGATGGTGGTCCAGCCGTTCAGGACTTCAGGGGGAGTGGCACCGGCGTACCAGTATCCGATGATGTCACCAGATCCTTCGATGTTACAGCGTTTGGGTGTGATGAGTCCCTGACTCTGAGATACGGGCTGCTCGTACTCACCATCTTCGTAGACGGGAGCTGGAATGGCACTGAGGGTTGCAGTGGTCTCTTCCAGTGCACGTGCGGTGGAGCCCATCTTTTCTTCTGGACCGGCATCCGGTAGAAGGACGGGTTCTGGAGAGGTTGTGGTGATGGTTTCCAGCTCTTTGGCGTAGGTAGCGTGTTCGAAGCGCTTCATCGCCGCTAGATCAGCTTGTGTTTCCTCGGCACGGGCAAAGGCGTTGGTGTTCGGTGATTCTTGCGGAAAGGCTAGGGTCGCAAGGATGCCGAGACTGACCACAGAAGCGACGGTGGCAAACCAACCAACGGGTGTGGGTGGGCATAGAATCTCAACGATTTCGCAGAGGTTGCTGTCATCTGGGCGCATTTCCACAGCGGTTTTGAGAACGCGTGTCAGATCCTTGGGACGTTGCTGCAGCTGTTCGAAGATGGTTTCCCAGGTCGTTTCAAGGGCGACCAATTTGGAAACGCGAGCTTCTTTGAGGAGAAATTCTTTGGAGAGACCGAGGGGGAAGCGTTTGCTGAATGCCATCCACAATGCCTCTTTATCTGTTGGGGAGAGTTCAGAATAAAGCATGAGAATCACCATTAAGTGTTTACATGTCAATAGTATAACACGAAACTGCTTTTATTCAGAGCGACGTTACAAAAAGGACACATTCCGAAGGATATTTTTCCTTCAATACTAGACATCGGCAGTGGACCCCACCATCTTGAATCCACACATTTGTATCGGTTGTCACAGGATAGATAGACGTATCCAGTCGGGATGATTTCCTTTGAACTCTTCCAGTTGGAATTGGAATTAGATTGTATGATTTCCCAAGATAAAGCATCATTTTCATCTTGAGAAGGGTAAAAAGTCTCCTTCCAAACTCTAGAATCGGCACTCCACTCTCTCATATCCAGAGCCGATATTCGGCGACCGTTTAAGACAAAACCATCGTTGAGGTATTGAATGGAATCTCCCTCTGTTGCAAGGATGCGCATCGGACGATGAGTTACCTTATCGATTGGGTCTCGAACCCAAACGACATCGCCTTTATTGTACACATCTTGCGTCGTCGACCATGTCCAAGACCATTTGGGTATCGTAGGTGCCATTTCGCTGCTGTGTGTACAGTCGCCAAGCGCGAATATAAGTAAACTACACAACAGTCCGATTGCACTCTTGGGATTCGTTGATACAGTGGTGAGTATGTGCGAAAAGATAGACATCTGCACTCAGGATAACACAATGAAATTGTCTGCCATTCAATATAAACCTCCCAAGGCGCAAACCCAAGTTGCGAGGGGTGAATTGCTCCAGTTAGTGGAACAGTCCGCAAAACAAGGGGCTGATATAATCGTCTGTCCCGAGATGGCGGTGAGTGGGTACGTCTTTGAGTCCAAAGAGCACATTCGTCCGCACTGTGAGCGCGCAGATGGTCCAACAGCCAGAGAACTTGCCAAGATAGCCAAGGCTTATCGGTCGTGGATTGTGTGTGGTATTGCAGAAGAGGCGCCAGATGGTACATTGTACAACTCTGCGGTGGTGCTATCATCGACAGGGAATTTGGTGGCTTGTTACCGAAAGATATTACTTTATGAACTGGATGAAACGTGGTGTACGCCCGGTACAGAGCGGATGCTGATTCAAACTGAGTTTGGCTCTCTTGCACCAGCGATATGCATGGATCTCAATGACAATGAACTCATCTACTGGATGTGGCGTGCTAGACCTGATATTCTGGCCTTCTGCACCAATTGGCTGAATCAAGACTCGCCGATTGATTCCTATTGGAAGTGGCGTACACCTCACTGGAACGGTTGGTTTGTTGGCGCCAATCGATGGGGCGTCGACGTGAGTACCCCTTTTCGAGGGGAATCAGCCATCATTGCTCCGAATAAAGAGACGGTGGCTCAGGCACAGATTGAGGGTGATGCGATTTTGATGTGGGATACCGAAAACACTTCGGAATCGACCTGATCACAAACCGGTACCGCAGTCTCCAATGGCTTCGGTGACGTAATAGTCTTCAGTTGAGTTGTCCGTATCGATCAGTCTTCCATTGTCCATCACTCTTCGTACAGACTCTCCGGTGTAGGTACCCGATACATATTGAAATCCACTGTCCAAGCTGGAGTGGAGGCGTTTGAAATCGCCACTGTCTGCATCCATCACTGCTTCCATAGTGTCGATTACATGCCCGGATGGGGTCATCCACATATCGCTACCTCTATACCGAAACGGTTCGCCATCATCGGCTGCAGCAGCATCTACAATCACGAGGCTGGGACCAAACACTGTAATCAGCCAGTCGTACCCACCAGAGTAGAAGATGGAGGTTAAATTTTCTACAATTGGATCATCGGTGTCTCGTTCGTATTCTTCCACATAGGTTTCAAAATGGGCATCAAAGTGTGAGAAGGAAGAATAGGGACTGTGATCGGCGGCATCGTGTGCAATTTTTATGCATCCTCCCGGTTCCAAGTATCGGTACTGAGAATCCATTGAAATCTGCCACAGATTGGCAAGGTATACATTCTCGGCATCATCAGCAAAGCCATCGGGTTCATATCCGCTGTTGATTTCGCCGGCGACTCCAAATACATCGCCAATTCCTAATCCGCCGATATCCAGTGTGTACTCACTGATATTTCTCAACTGAATAAACTGATCGGAGTAGTAGCGGTCAATACCTTCAGTGGGGATACTGCCCGCATAATAGACCTCTTCGATTTTGAGGTGATCAAACGGAGATTGTGGGGTGTCATCGATGACGGGACTTTTTTCATTTTCTGTACAGGCGATCAGTGCCAGTAGTGCAATCATGATTCTCTCTCAAGTTGTGGATAGATAGATTCTTTGACCAGACATTCGCTTAGTTCTCGCTCAAACTGCTCTACCAGTTCCTCACAGGGACCTTCTATGATGACTTCAATTCTAGAGTCTCTTCGATATCCTGAAGGGTTGAGGGTTTGTGCTTTTCCGACAAAATTGAATCCCCACCAGCCTTCATTGGTTCTTAGAACCGCCTTTGTGCGTAAGGACCCAGGTAGGTTTGCCAGGCGATTGAGCCATTCATCTATGGCAACTGCATCAAAGATTAAGTCTTTCCAGCAAATCCAGCCAAATGTCGATTCAGTACTCGATTGGTGCACTCGTCGAATGATGGGGGTTGTTTCATCACAAACCGGTTCCTTAGAACTGTCATCATCATTGTGATGATGGTGGTGATGGTGATCGGTGCCATGTGTGTGGTTGTGCGTTGTACTTTTATGCGTCCGATTGGAAACGCTGTCTAATAATTCGATTGGGATTTGCCCGTTGATGATTCGTTCCACGTGTACTTTTGCGGGAAAGAGCTGTTCACTCCACGAGGTAAAGGTATCCAATTGTTCTGTCGTTGCCAAATCACTCCGATTGGCAAGAAGGATATCGGAAGCATCGATTTGATCTTGCATAGTCTCTCGTTTCAGAGCCTCATTCAGGTACGCTGGATCCAATAAACAAATGATGGAGCGTAGATCGATCGATTCACGAATGCCGGTCCGACTTAGCGTATCAATGATTCCAGATAGTGCGGCTAGTCCAGTGGGTTCAATCAACAGTCGATCTGGACGACGTTGGAGAAGCCGAACCAGCGATACTTCAAACATGAAACCAGCGCTGCAGCAAATGCATCCACCCGCCACTTCTTTGATCTCAAGACTCTTTTGTGAGGATGTATTCTCAATCAGTGCCCCATCAATGCCAATCAAACCATATTCGTTGACGAGGATCGCCCAGTATTCTGTTGGTGGTTT
>CALDQI010000025.1:0-7812 GCA_937911635.1 uncultured Pseudomonadota bacterium
ACCTTATTTGGATCGATTCGCCATTGTTCGTCAACCAGAGAGTATACGATCTGTCCTCCCAAAATGTTTCCCTTTTGATACTGCCCCATGGTTTCGATTAGTCTCAACATTTCATCAAAGGGTAACGCTCCAGAAAGACCGAGGGTCGTGTACCAACCCATTGAATTGCCGCAAATACCAATGATATCCAAGTTTGACGAGATTTGATCGAAGTCGGCTGCGGAGGCCCCTGCTGTTAAACAGCTGGCGTTTTCACCGGCAATGTGCCATGAAGAACGAAATTTCGGACTGGCGTCCATCTCTCGGACTGTTGGACGTCCAAGGTTACGACGGAAAGTGTCGGCAGAATCTAATTTTGGAGACATGAGTGTTTGCAGAGAACCCAGCGTTTCCTTTGAGTACGACCCACGTCCGGGACAAAGAACGACACATCGCTTTCTAGGTTGAGTCATGCTAGGTTGAGTCATGATTGATCTCCTTTAACGAGTTGAAGAACACTGTGTTCGATGTCCGGTTCTTGAACCAATACGAGGTTTGCAGCATCGCCAAGTGGAATGTAGGTGTCCCATCCTGCAACTCTTTGAACGATAATTCCAGGAGAGTGTTCTGCCAACAATGCCATGATTGGTTCGGCCATGCCACCAGTTTTTCTACATTCGTCGACGATGAGCACTTTTCCAGTTTGCTTTGCAGTCTCCAGAATGAGCTGTTCTGGCAACGGGTTGAGCCATCGTAGGTCGACAACGGTACAGTGAATGCCTTGGGATTTCAGTCTTTCAGCGACACGCAAACTCATCCACAATCCATTGGCATAAGAGAGAATCGTGACATCAGCGCCTTCTATACATACTTTACCCTCCCCAATCGGGATGTGCTCATCGAAAGAAGGATACTCAGAGAGCCACAGGCCGTCCTTCTCCTCGTGGAGATCTTTGGTCATGTAGAGTGCAATCGGTTCCAAGAATACACTGACCAACCCATTCACTTTTGCAGCAGCCATACAGGTTCGCAGCATTAGTGTTGCATCATGTCCATTGGATGGAGACCCGATGATTAGACCAGGGATATCTCTTATGGAGGCGATGGAGTTCGCATTGTGGAAGTGTCCACCGAATCCCTTTTGATAGGCATACGCTGCAATTCGTACCACCATTGGATTCTTATATTGACCCTGAGAAAAGAATTGAAGTGAACAGGCCTCGCCTCTGAGTTGATCAATCGCGTTGTGCAAATACGCGAGATACTGGATCTCCGGTACGGGAAGCATCCCCATTTGACCGGCTCCGATAGCTAGCCCCAGAATGGCCGATTCATCGAGGGGGGTGTTGAACACTCTTCCGATACCCGCTTTACTTTGTAAATCTGCAGTGACGTGGTAAACGCCGCCTTTTTGGCCCACGTCCTCTCCAAAGATCAACATTTCGGGATGCTTACAGAGTAAATCTCCAAGTGCCCGGTTGAGGAGCATTGCCAAGTGTCTAGGACGCTCATTCTCTGGTAGACGACCTTTGTGAAAGCGCTCTCGGTCTTCAGCCAAAGGACCTGTGGTTGCTTCTTGACGGATGGCATCATGGGAGAGGGGTGCTAGAACTGAAACGACATCTTCAGCACTGTTGATCTGTTCATGCCGTACGGCTTCTTTGGCGAGTGCAAGGACTTCCTGACGGGTGGATTCATACAGGTGTTCAATGTCTTCAGAGGTCATCAATCCGAGTTGATTAACCAATGTGGCCGTTCTAAGTAAGGGGTCTGTGGCCTCTAGAGATTCAATCTCAGACTGACTTCGGTATAGTCTTTCTACATCAGAGCCTGCATGTCCAAGCAATCGCACCAACTTAATGTGCAAGAAGGTTGGCCGACGTGTTCTTCTCACGTACTCTACGGCTTCATTCGCGACTCTATAGCACTCGAGTAGGTCTAGACCATTGGCAGAGAAATATTTAAGACCTGGGTTGGGAGCGAAACGCTGCTCAATCCATCGATGCGGGGTGCGAACAGAGATACCAATGCCGTTGTCCTCACAGACGAACAATACAGGGCAGGGAAGGTTTTGGTAATCGGATAGAGCCGCTGCGTTGAATGATCCACAGGCTGTAGAGTGGTTCGAGCTGGCATCGCCAAAAGTACAAACAACGATGGAGTCATCGTCTGGAGTATTTAGATTGAGTCGGTTCTTTCTTGCGATTGTAAAGGCTGCCCCCACTGCCTTAGGCAGATGGGACGCGATTGTTGAGGTTTGGGGCGGAATGTTCAGTGGTACCGAGCCAAAAACTTTGTGACGACCGCCAGCGATGGGCTCTTTTGTGGAGGCTACAATTCCCTTCAATACATCAAAGACCCCAGATACGGATGGGACTTGTTTGGATCGTTGGAGGTAGAAGGCCCCAGAGCGATAGTGGAGGAACGCAGGGTCTGTATGGCGCATGGCCTTAGCGATACAGGAATTCCCTTCGTGTCCACTCGAACCAATTGTGTAAAAACTGCGATCGGTTTTCTTCAATTCACGCGCACGGATGTCCAAGTGCCGAGATTGCATCATGGTGTGGAATATATCGACAATCTCCCAGCCTTGTAATCCAGACCATTCTTGAGAGCTTTGTTCCTCTGTGACGGGAACATCATTCGATAATCCCCTCACATGTTGAATGAAATTACTATCTACAATCGAAGCGCGATTGACTGCCATGACGTCATCCTTGGACGAGGGTGGGTGATATATCGATTTGTATTCTGTTGACAATTGAATCTCAACCAACAAAAATCGTTCTGTGCGAGTTCAATGTTTTGTTAGATTGGCTATGTGAAACAATTGTTACTGCAATACTCCATTCGTTTACAGGTACTTCTCTTGGTTGCCTTTTGCACCTTATTCTGTTGGGTGCTGATCTCCGTAGTGTTTGTGTCTATGCATCCACTGGAAGAAAATTATTGGATGGCTGGACCCGATGACGATTTTGCTCGCTTGTGGCAAAGTGTCAAAGAGATTCACGCTACAGACGACGCTTCACGTCCTCAAGTTGTACTGGTTGGGTCCTCTGCCCTTCGAGAATCTATCGTGACGCCTGAATATCTGGAGCAACAAAACGCATTGGTGGACTGGCATCTACTCACGCCTGGGGATCTTCTTACGGTAGAGGCTCTACAAGTTGTATCCTCTTTGCCGAAGGATATGTCCGGCGTGCTGTTCGTTGAAGTCTCTATGAGAACCCTGTCTACGTCATTATCGGTGACCAAACGTGTGGTAGCCAGACCCCGTTTTCCAGAGCAACCGTTGACATTTCAAGCTGCGCTCTGGAGAGAGGGGCTTCCTGTTGGTAGTGGTTTGGGTGTAATATCTTTTTATGCTGCTCGTCTGCAGTTGTCTGATCCACTTCAGGTGCCGATCAACGACTGGCTTTTTCATCAAGTGGATTACATGGATACGAGTCATGTGAATTGGGAACACTTGGAACAGAAACACTTTGAATCGCTGCAGAATATTGAAGAGAATGTATCTGTGAACTTGAGACTCTATCAACGAATCCTGCATCTGGCTCCCCCAAAGATGAAGGTCGTGTGGATATCATCGCCCAGGAATCGTGAGTGGGAGTCAACGCTGAATGCCGGTCAACATCCTGATGTATACGTCAATGCTCTTAGCCAATTGGAGGAATGGTCGTCTCATCCGGTGGTCGTTCTGGATTCTGATTTGAGGAGACAAGATTATCTAGACCATGGACACATTGTAACTGCGATTGGTAGAAGAACTTCTACGGATAGGTTGCTGCAATCTGTGGAAGAATTGAGTGGAGGTTTGAGATGACACGTCCGAATATGTGGGAGGTCATTCTTGGGGTGATACTGGGTTCGTTCTTATTTGCTGGATTGTGCATCGCTTTTCAAGGTCTGACCTACACACCAAAAAATGCGCAGACAGACAATACTTATTTTGTGTATCAGGGGTATTGATGCTGTTTGTATTGGGATCCGTTTCGTGGGTGGGGTATTGGTGTTTGCCCGATAGAGCAAGATGGTATTGGCTTATTGGGCTGAGTATCTGCACGATGTTGTACGTTGCTCCAATGGCATTGGGAGTTCTCTCCATGATGCTGATGCTCACTCACTTTGGGCATTCATTTCCAAAAGTGGTCATCGGGTTACTGATCGGGAATCTGTTGCTGTGGAAAGTGTGGATGGATCAGTCGCTGCTCGGGGTGAGTTTTGTAACCTTTTTCTTCGTTCACTACGTCGTAGACCATCAACGAAAGAAGTTGCCGTCTCACTCATTGATACAACTGAGTGGTCGTGTATTTTTTCTTCCTATTTTGAGCGCAGGTCCCATTGAACGCTTTCAGCACTTTTTGGAGGGGCAACAGTCGCATCCACTATGGGAAAAGGCAGGGGCTCGGTTGGCACTCGGGATTGTCCAGAAGTGGTTGCTCGGTGAGGGGCTTGTGGCATTGTATTTAAATGGCTGGGATGGGAAGATGCTAGCAGAGCAGGGGATGTCCTTAGAGCCATTACTGTTGTGGAGTATATTTGCGGGGTTGTTCGTTCAGTTGTACTGCGATTTTGCTGGATATAGCAATCTGGCGATTGGTATATCGGCGTTGTTTGGATTTGATATCGCCGACAATTTCCGTATGCCATTGCTGGCTACCCACCCTGCAGAATTCTGGAAACGTTGGCATATTTCATTGTCGTCATGGTGTCAGGAATATGTCTATTTACCGGTAATTGGACTGACTCGAAATCCTTATGTGGCCATATTCGGAACGTTCTTGGTGATGGGGTTGTGGCATGCGGTTTCTTGGCACTGGGTTCTGTGGGGAGTCTGTCACTCTGTTGCGCTGGTTGTCCATTTGAAATGGAGACGCGTTGGACGCTTTTGGGCTTTTCGAAACACCGCGCTTTGGAAAGTCATCTCGTGGCTGTTGTTGATGCTATTTCTGGCACTGACCAGTAGTCTTACGCAGGTGTACGGTCATGGAACAATTGAGACGTCGTTTGCCCTAGTTGGTCGTTCTATAGGGGTGTATTGAATGGAGATGAACGATTTGTTGCAAGGGGAAGGGGTCGCTATTTCCCTAGAGAATGGAGAGGACATTCGCTATTCTGATCTTCGAAAACGGGTACATGAACGCGTTGATAACTGGTGTAGAGTGTGGTCTGCCGAGGAACTGAATCATCAACCGGTCGTGATTCAAGAGTGCACGCCCTTGGAGCAAATTGTATCTGTATTTGCTTCGTTTATGGCTGGAATGGTGGTGAATATTGATGGAGATCCCACATTGATTCATTCCAGATGGATATGTTCCGATGGGGAACTTCATCCCACCAATCTAGAACCACGATTGTACGGAAATGGGGTCAACGCTCTATTTTTAACTTCTGGTACAACTGCACCTGAACGAATCGTCGGACATCGACAAAAGTCGCTTCTTACCTGTGCTAGAGAAATGTCGGAGGTATTGGCTGTTGAATCGGTTTCTAGAGTGGCATTGACTCTTGATCTATCGTTTCATTATGGCTTTTCGGTCATGACTTCAACCTTCTCTGTCAATGCAACATTGCTTTTGTCGACGATGCTTCCAAAGGACCCGTTATTTGTCTTTCACCTGAATGGATGGTTGCAAAACTCTCGTCCGACGGTCTTGGCAACCGTTCCGCAGGGCTGGGAATTGTTTTATAGAACGCTCAGTGAAGTCGTTTGGGATGCGGTAGACGTCATGGTTTCAGCAGGGGATTTGATGCCAACAGAGTTGTTGAATCGATTGACCATAGCCAATTCAACTGGAAAGATTCACATTTTGTACGGTTCTACAGAAGTGCTTCGAAGCTGTCACAGATTATGGGACTACTCTGACGATGAGGGATGCATTGGTACTGCGTTACCATCGGTGAAATTGACCGTCGAAGATGGGGTCACACTGCAATCTGGGGCGACATTGTTCGAGGAATTGTGGGAAGAGGATAGATGTGCCCTTCGGCAGATGGCTTGGCCACTACAAGACTCTCTCCGGGTCGATGAGTCAGGGGCGTGGTACTTTCTTCATCGATCGACAGATTCGTTAAAGGTGTCTGGTAAACGAGTGTCTCCACTACTGATTGAGCGTTGTTTGACAGTCGTAGAGGGGGTTGATGATGCCGTCGTTGTTGAACATGAAGGGTGTATTTTGGCCATCTTGTGCGTGCCCGTCATCCAAGATATTACTACAATAGAAGTGGAGATTCCCAAACAGTATCAGCCAAAACGTTGGGTGGTGCTCCACGAATCGTTTCCGTTAACCCCTCGATACAAACGCTCTAGACAGTGGATCAAGTCTTATGCACTCAGACATTTTACCCCAGCTTCGACGCCTCCTATCCGACTTGTTTCCCGATGAGAATGTGGATTCAGCTTTGTCTTTGTTTACTTCTGGGGTTTTAGACTCCATTGCTTTGCTAGAAGTGGTCAGCCGAATTGAACAGCATTTCCATGTTCGATTCTCCTGGAGTGAAGTCAATTTAGACAATCTGGACTCACTTGAGAAAATGACAGACTTTATCATTCGAAAACTGCAAGGGTAGTCTCGGCTATGGAATTGAATGTCAGCAAAAGTTGGTTGTCTATTCAAAGTGCAATTCAGAAAGATGGGGTGGTCTATCTTCCAAAGTTTGGTGATCGATTTGGAATTCAATCGCCTCAAGATTTGAGTGAGGTATTGGCATTTTGGCCCGTTGAATGGAGAGCCTATCTGTTTGGTCAGTCTCGTCGTACAAAACTGGCTGGAGAGGTGTATACCGCTTCCGAGTATAGTCCAAAGCGCTCATTCTCAGCACATCATGAGTTGTCTTACACCCCGAATCCTCCAAAATGGATTGTATTTTATGCCCACAAAGGGGTAGATACTGGCAGTATGAGGTTGTTAGATGGGCGATTGATCTTCGAGTCTATGCAGCAGTCTTCGTGGAGTTACTTACTGGATCAGGAGATCGTGTACCGTAAATGTATGCCATCTGAGAGGCGGCTTGGTTTTGGAAAAACTTGGCAAGAGCACTTTGAAGATTCCGATCCAGATGGCGTCTCAAGACTCTTGGATTTACAGGGGGTGTCGTATCAGTGGCTAGTCAACGGATACTTGTCCATTCAGTATCGAGTCTCGTTCACCAGAGAGCATACTGTTGGACAGGTGTGGTATGCGCAACCGCGGTTGTGGCATTTACCATTTCGTGGCTTGGATTGGTTTGAACGCTCCGTAGATCCAAAATACTGGCCAACCGCAGTTCACTTGGGATCGGGAGAGCGAATCCCCATTGAATTTTTATACTGGCTTGGAGAGCAAGAACAGCACTCTGCCCGTCGGATACAGATAGACAAGGGGGGTATGGTGATCGTTGACAATCACAGGGTTGCACATGGGCGAGAGCCCTATGCCGGACAACGAGAGCACTGGGTTACGATGGGTACTTAAAGTTGGTGCCCAATGAACTTTGGAGTGATGCGCTATTGAAGTTCTGCTACACTCTCAGGTATGCAGAAGGTGATTTCTAAATTGTTCAGGTCTCAAAATGCAGACATGATGACTCAAGGTCGTATCCATTATGACGCCAAACGCACGCTCTTTATCATGACGCAAATTGTTTGGAGCTTTTCCCTCGTCATGGTTCTAATTGGCTTTGCCTTCGATGCCTTGATCGTTCGGAATATGTCAACTATTTGTGTGGTTGTATCCGGACTGGTATTTGTATTGTTGCGGAAGCAATATTTCGTTCAGTCCGCTTGGCTGATGAGTTCTCTCATCACGTTTGTTGCCTTTTATACTTCGTATATTGGCTACGGTATCATGGATG
>CALDQI010000026.1:0-4106 GCA_937911635.1 uncultured Pseudomonadota bacterium
ATCGCAATCATCGGCAGTTAAGACTCCATCGCCATCCGAATCAACGATTTCTTCAGTATCTTTCTCGCCACAGGCAACAGATGATAATGCCCACAGTGTAAAGTATAGGTGTATCCTTTTCATAATTAATCCTCATATCTGTCTTTGGAATTTGATTGCAGTATTCCGATGTTTTTAGATGTCAGAGCAAGCCTGTAATGTTTGTTTGCAAACAATACAATGTTTATGTCTTGATGTATCATTTTTGAAAATGATACTGGTGTAAGAGCGGCTACGAAATGGCAACTCAAAACTGGCCACAAGGTATTACTTTGTCTGCGATTCTACATCGGGAAGCGAACGCAACGCCACTGCGGCACAGCAAAATTTCTACCGTACGTACTGGTGGGGAAGTCTCGGATCTCGGTCTGTGGAGCAAATGTTCCGTCTCCATTGCCCATCATGATTTGCGTGGTCGATGGACCGGTTGTGCTCCATGGATCAGTGTAGTTGTAGCCAACGATCATGTCTTGTATGCCGTCAAAGTCGAAATCAAAATTGCGCGCTGAGTTTGTATGTCCTGGATTCTCCCCGCCACTTTCATCCGCTGGGTTGATATCAAAGGATTCGGTGCACCCTGTTTGGTCGACGATGTAGGATCCGCTCTGATTCATCAATCCTGGATAGAACCACGCACTTCCGGCATCGCCATCGTCATCCAAGCCAGTGATAATATCTCCCAATCCGTCTGAGTTGAAGTCACCAAAAACAATCGTGTTTGCGGGGGATGAACCACATCCTTGTGTGTTGTGTGTGAACAAAGGGGTGCTGGGCGGGGCTTGAAATGTTCCATCCCCATTCCCTAGAACGACCGCAATTGGAACACTGGAAGAGCCACCACTGGCGTACTTTAAAATGGCGATGTCCAGAAATCCATCTCCATTGACATCGACTGCATCTTTCGAATAGCGAAAGCCCCACTGGCTACTGATCCAACTGGTAATGTTGAGGGCATCTTTACTGACAAAGGCACATCCATTGGGGTTGCTAGGGTCATCTGTTGCAAAGCAGGTTGCGGTTCGAATGTTCCCCTGATTCTCGTAGTTTTTCATGAGAACGGAAGCAATGTAATTGTTGCTTTGTTTTGTGGTGCTGTACCCAATCAAATCAATCTCTTCGTCATTGTTGAAATCTGCAACGGTACCAAATGGGGCCGATGGGAAGGTTCCGAGATACTCTTGTGTAAACTGATCGGCCTTTTCCCGCCAAAACCACCAGATGTCGAGTTCATCGCCAGAAACTCCGGGTGATGGGTCCGCCGCAGCGAGGAAATCCATCTGCCCGTTGTTGTCAAAATCGGAGATGATAAACCTTGTGTATCGATAAAATGGGTTGCTGGTTCCACCATATGGATCACCGATTTCAATAACGCTATCGAAGGTACCATCTCGGTTGGAGAGCATCAGATCAATCGTTCCATTGTCATTTTGGAACAAGATGTACTCTGCCCATGGGTCACGTGGGAAGGGGTCTTCTCCGTCTAGGATCCCGTCTTCATCCGTATCGGCAATAAATGGATCAGAGACCGAGCAATCGGCACCGTACATCCCTTCTTCGCCATCGGGAACGCCATCGCCATCATAGTCGTCGTTTTCATCACACAGTCCGTCGCCATTGGTGTCCAAGTATCCGTTTGGATTGTCGGGACAAGCATCGTCGACCTCGTCACAGCTGCCATCCCCATCGATATCTGTCCACTGTAAAGGGTCATCTGGACAGGCATCGTCCACTTCATCACAGTAGCCATCCCCATCGAGGTCTGTCCATTGCAATGGGTCCTCCACACAGGCATCTTCGTTGTCGCAATACCCATCGCCATCCGTATCTATCCACTGCGTGGAATCATATGGGCATCCGTCATCGACTTCGTCACAGTAGCCATCTTCGTCGTAATCGGTCCATTGTAATGGATCATCCGGGCAAGCATCCTCCTCATCAGCAATGCCATCGCCATCTCTATCGTTGATGACTTCCGTAGCGGTATCGGTATCCGTATCGACTTCGTCAGGGGGTGAAATGATTTTGTTTTCACAGCTGATCAACATCAGTAGACTGCCGAGTGTGCAAAGAGTACGCATGATTCTCCAAGTAATAAATGTCTAATGGGTGTAGTAGAAGGGACTCTTTGGCAAGTTTCCATTCCTGTTACTCTCTACTATTCTACATCAATTCTCTTTCGAGATGACAAAAGTAGAAGCATTGTTCTATTGTACCGATTTTTATTCTGATTGTATCTGTTCGACTTTCAATCAGTGATTCGAATCGAAAAGACCTTCAGTATCTCATGATCTCAAAACAGAAGTGTATTCGACTGTGGTATTCTATATCTAGACTTGGAAGGGAATCATGTACACATTATTTATGTTGGCAGTCTTTTACGCCTGTGAATCACCAGAGAAAAGTAGTTTAGATTCAGGCACATTAGAGCCTCAACCATTGGGGTGTCCCATCGGTGAGTATCCGGCTCTTCTTCAGGTTTGGAATGGTGAAGATGGTGGCGAAGAAGGAGGGAATTTAGTCGACACACCCCCATTTTGTGAGGCACCATTCATCATAGAACTTCGAGATGAAGGCGCTATCTACAGTGCTGGGGACTGTGAATTTGAGCGTGGCCAGCAAACTCGAATACTGTCCTATGTATTTCAAGGAGAAGTGGATGAATCAGATCGGTATTCCGGAGATGTGTCCTTGGTAAGACAAAATGGTACAGAAACTTTGGCATCATTGTCCGGTTCCTGTACGCAGACGGAATCAAGTACTCAGATCGATATTTACTGGAACATGTGGGTGACCACACCGAATGGGGAAAGGCTTCACGTTGGAACTCTAAGTACTGAGGAATAGGCTATTCGTCTCATGTTCCTTTTCGAACTCTACATCAATAATAGACTGTTGCTATGAACACAATGTAGATGCTTCAAGTTTGTGCCTCAAGAGCATTCTTGCTCGTTGTTCTATCAGAGAAACTTGCGAATCTTATTGACCACTCTTCTGATTATGCGAGAGAGGATACCCTTCTTCTGTGTGGATTTTGATTCAGCAGTGTTATCCGTGGAGTCTTTTTTGTCAGAGGACTTGGCCGGAGCTGGCTTTGGTTCTTCTGTTCGTACAAATGCCGGATACAGTTCAGTTTCCCCCTCTAGGTAATTCAACAGATCGTTGATAAACTCTTTTAGTGGAGCTTCAACCACACCATCGGTATCAATTCTATTGATCACTCTGGTGCCGCCCAACTCTTCAAGCATTCTGTCAAAGTCTTTTCCGCATTGGGCAAAATGCGTTCGGAAACTGTCACCCAATGATAATACGGCAAAGGCACGACCATTTAGGTCCACTTTTCCTTCTGCTAAGAAGGCGTGAAGGGCCTCAGCATTGCCCGGAGGAACACCATTTCCTGTAGTAGAAGTAACCACGATCAACAAATTGTTTTCTGTTAATCTTGCGTGGTCATATTCAGCCATATCGACGACTTCATTGTCTAATTTACAGTCGATGAGACGGTCTGAGATTTTGTTCGCACATCCCTCCGCAGTCCCCATTACTGTGCCAAAAATGATTGTTATTCTTTCCATTGTACTAAACCTTGCTGAATATTAATTGTCGATTGGAGAATAACACATATTCCTTAAAAATGGGATGGGTAGAATGAAGTTAATTAGGGTGGTTTACTTCTAAATTGTATGGTCATTCTCAGGAGGTTGTTTACTGATTTACAATAGATCAGTGAGAATTTTCGATATACTATAGACCTATACCCAAACTCTGAGAGATGATGATGCGTTATTCCTTACTATTCTTGGTACTTGCTTGCGACCCCAATGTAAAAGTGGAACCCGTAGATGTGGTTGAGGACTTTGTTACCGATGCTGATGGTGATGGGTACACCGAGGATGATGGAGACTGTGATGACTCCGATAGTTCAGTCAACATTGGAGCCATCGAAATCTGTGATGGCGTCGACAACAATTGTGATGGAGAGATTGATGAAGGGGTGACAACCTCCTTTTATGCGGATGCCGATGGCGATGGGTTTGGGAATGCGGAATATGTTGAAGATGCGTGTGAAC